>NZ_JBGAHM010000051.1:0-17574 GCF_044226135.1 Methylocella sp.
TTCCGCAGCACCTCCCGCAAGGCCCGCCTCTATTCGATCGCGCTCGACCCCGCCGCGCATGGGCGCGGCTATGGCCGTCTCCTGCTCGCGGCGAGCGAGGAGGCGGCGCGGGCGCGCGGCGCGCGGACGCTCAGGCTCGAGGTCCGCGACGACAACGCGCGGGCGATCCGGCTCTACGAACAAGCCGGCTATGGCGCTTTCGGCCGATATGAGGATTATTATGAGGACGGCGGCGGCGCGATCCGTTTTGAAAAGCCGCTGTAAGCGCATTTGAGCAGGCCGCCGGCGGCCCGCGCCGCCCGGGCGCCTCACGAACGTCGCCCCGAAGCGCCGTCTGGCGGTCGCGAAGACATGAAATGATTGATTGCTGACGTGATTTTATAGTTGATGATCGCTTGTGAGCGGCCGCGGCGCGTCATGTCGTCGCGTTCGGCCGTCGGCGCCGGAGTTTCGCCGCGCGCCGGTCTTGCGAACCCTTCCTTGCTGGGGAATGGAACGTGAAGCTTATCGTTAAAACCATTCTCGACGCGCCGGTCGACACCGTTTATTCGGCGCTGCGCCAGCCCCGGCTGCTCGATCATGTCGCGGCCCCGGTCATCGCCTTCACGCCGGAGGGGGAGACGACCACCGTCTGGCCCGAGGGCGCGCGGCGCTACCGGATGCGCTTCTTCGGGGTCGTGCCGATCGGCTGGCAGATCATCGACGTGAGCTTCGCCGAGTCGCGCGCCGGCGAACGCCTGATGCGCGACCGGGGCTCCGGCGCGCTGGCGCGGCGCTGGGCGCATCTGTGCGTGCTCGCCGCGCTGCCTGGCGGACGCACCGCCTTCCGCGACGAGCTCGACGTCGGCGCCGGACTGCTGACGCCGTCGGTCTGGCTGTTCGCGCGCTGCTATTACCGGCATCGCCAGCGCCGGCTGCGCCGGCTCGCGCGCGCGGGCTTTCCGGGTTATGTGTGAGCGTCGGGGTCAGGTAGACGCCTCGCTCATGTTTTAGGGCTCGGCCCCGGCCGCAGCCGCGCGAGGTCGAAACCCTCGACGTCCTGCAGAAATTCGACGAAGGCGGTCGCGCCATAATCGGCGCAGGCCTCCCCCTTGCGCGCGCTCGCGGCCGCGGCGTCGCCCATCGCGCCCGAGGGCGACAGGTCCTGGCTCATCCAGCCGAAGCCGGTCGGCCGGCCGACGCGCAGCCAGTTGAACTCGTTTTCGATCGCGACGCTTTCGGGCGTGAACGTCTCCGCCTCCTCCATATGCGCGAGATCGGGCCTGAAGCTCAGCATCAGCGAGGTTTCGACGTCGCCCGCGTGAATTCCATGGGTTTTCTCCTCCTCGGGAAAGAGCCCGTCCGGCGCGCCGAAGCGGCTCCATGAGGCCATCGCCACGAACAGGCCGAGACGGGCCCGAAGGTCGTGCGCCATGATCGTCAGCAGCGCCGAATTGCCGCCATGGGAGTTGAGCAGCACCAGCTTGCGGCAGCCTGACCGCGCCACGCATTCGGCGATCTCGGTCCAGGCCGCGAGCGCCGCCTTCGCCGAGAGGCCGAGCGCGCCCGGAAACGCCATATGCTCCGGCGAGACGCCGCAGCTCTGGGTCGGCAGGAACAGCACGGGCAGGTCGGGCGGCAGGCGCTCGATCGCGCGCGCCAGATAGCCCTCCATGATGAAGACGTCGACGCCGACCGGCAGATGCGGCCCATGCTGCTCGACGGCCGCAAGCGGCAGCACGGCGACCACCGCGCCCATGTCGGCGCGCGCGAAATCGGTCCAGCACATCTCGGTCCAGAAGCGGGTGGGAAGCATGGCCCTGCGTCCTTGAGGCGCCGCCGCCGGCGCGCCTGCGCCAGGCGCCGCGGGCGCCCGCGGCGCCAAGCATAGCCGTTTGCGGCGCGTTTCGGGAGCGGGCGAATGGCGACGCCTGCGCCGCCTCCCGCGCCGGAGCCGGAGAGGACCGGCGGCCGCGCCGGACCTGAGGCGCAATTTTCAATACTACAATTAAATTTCCCACTTTCAATTTGACGGCGGTCTTTCGCGGCCGGGAAATTCGCGCCGCCGGGCCGGCCCGCCACGGCGAAGGCGGCGCGCGGCGCCGTAGAGTTGCGAGGTGGACTTGCGTCGCGCTTGCGCTAGTTTGACGCGACTTCAACGCCGCCCCGAAAGAACCCATGCCCGCACAAGCCCGCTACGACGTCGTCGGCCTCGGCAACGCCATCGTCGACGTCATCGCCAGAGCCGACGACGATTTTCTCGTCCTTCACGATCTGCGCAAGGGCGGCATGACCCTGATCGACGAGGCGCGGGCCAGATCGCTTTATGCGGCCATGGGCCAGACCACCGTGGTTTCGGGCGGCTCGGCCGCGAACACCATCATCGGGCTCGCGAGCCTCGGGCGCAGCGCCGCCTTCATCGGCAAGGTCAAGGCGGACGAGCTCGGCGAGATGTTCGCCCATGACATCCGCGCCGCGAACGTGGCGTTCTCGACCGCGCCCGCGGGCGACGGCGCCTCCAGCGCGCGCTGCCTGATCGTGGTCACGCCCGACGGCCAGCGCACCATGAGCACCTATCTCGGCGCCTGCCAGAATCTCTGCGTCGACGACATCGACGCCGAGATGGTCGCAGACTCCCGCGTGGTCTATCTCGAAGGCTATCTGTGGGATCCGCCCGCCGCCAAGGACGCGTTCCGCAAGGCCTCGCGGATCGCGCGGGCCGCCGGCCGGGAGACGGCGCTGTCGCTCTCCGACGCCTTCTGCGTCGACCGTTACCGCGACGAATTCCTGGAGTTCATGCGCTCCGGCGGGGCGCAGGTCATCTTCGCCAATGAAAGCGAGCTGCATTCGCTCTATGAGACCGCCGATTTCGCCACGGCGCTCGCGGCGCTGAAGGCCGAAGGCGTGCTCGGCGTCGTGACGCGCTCCGAAAAGGGCTGCGTCGTCGTGCGCGGCGACGCTGTGGTCGAGGTCGACGCCTTTCCGGTCGAAAGCGTCGTCGACACGACCGGCGCAGGCGATCTTTTCGCCGCGGGCTTTCTCGCCGGCTACACGCAGGGCCGCGCGCTCGGCGACTGCGCCCGTCTCGGCGCGCTCGCCGCGGCCGAGATCATCCAGCACATCGGCGCGCGGCCGCAGACGGATCTGCGCCGGCTCGCCGGGCAGAACGGGCTTGCGGCTTGAGCCTCGCGCGTCTGGCGACTCTTGGGAGGAACGGCATGGGCCTCGCGCCGCTGCATGAGATCGAAGCTCTGGGCCTCGCCTCGGGCCACGCCGACGACGCGCTGACGCGCCTTGGCCTGCGCGTCTGCGAACTCGCCAGCCAGAGGCTCGTCGACGTCGACGACGCGGCCCGCGTCTATGACGGCTGGAGCGCCGGCCGCTACGCCAACGGCCGCAGGGCGCAGCGCTCCGAGCCGCCCGAAAACCGCGAGATGGAGATCCGCAACCTCATGGCGCTGATCGAACTCGGCGCCAAGCGCAAGCTCGCCGGCGTGCAGACGCTGCGCCGCATGCTGGCGCTCCATGACGCCGGGGCGCGCGAGCGCGCCGACGGGCTCGAAGAGGAGCATGGCCGCTACGCCTGCCTCGTCGAGACGGCGCGCCGTCAGCTCGCGAAAGGCGCCGGCATGCTGACCGACGCGGAGCTTCGGAGCGTTCTCGGCCGGTGAACCGCGCCGCCGCCATGCGCATCACCGAACGTTTCGCCTCGCGGCGGCTCTCCCTCAGGCCGCCCTTCCTGTCGCCGGCGCCGACCCTCGTCTTCGACCGGCTGATCAGCCTCGGCGGCGCCTGCGAGACCGCGTTCCAGGCGCGCCGCCTCGCACGGTCCGGCCGCGCCTATCCGTTCGACTGGTGGATCGCGCCGCTCGACAGCGTGGCGATCGCGCTCGACCATGGCCCCGCCGCCTGCTTCGCGCCCGAACATCTCCTTGCCGTCGCCGATTACGGCGGCGCGCCGGCGCTCTATTCGCGCCTGTCGCAGACCGTGCATCTGCATGAATTTGCGAAAGGCGAGGATGTTCTGGCGCTTGCGCCCGACGCGATCGCGGCGAAGCTCCAGCCCAAATATGAGGCGCTCGGCGCAAGGCTGCGCGACGATTGCGCGCAGGGCGCGACGCTGTTCCTGCGCCAGAGGCTCGGCGACCGCGACCCCTCGGGCGCGGCGCTCGAAGCCGCGCTCGACGCGCTCATGGAGCGGCTCGGCCGGCTCTCGAACGACTGGCGCCTGCTGCTCCTCGACTATGAGCCCGCAGCGGCGCGCCCGAATCTCCTTCAGGGGCAGGCCGAACGGCTGCGCGACGCCAACGACCTTGGCTCGCGCAAGGGCTGGACCGCGCTGTTCCGGCGGCTCGGGATCGCCTGCCGCAGGGCGGAGCGGCGCTTTTCGATCGAGGATCTGCGCGCCTCTTTCTCGCCGCGCCGCTGAGCGCGAACGGGCGCGCGCCGAAACGCCGGAAGACAAACGCCCGGCGCGTGGCCGGGCGTCAGGATCGGGCGAGCGGAGGGCGCGAAAGCTACTCCGCGGCGCGCTTGAAAAATTCCGGGAAGGTGCAGCGCGCCTCGGCTTCCGACATGCCGCCGGGCATCGCCGCCATCATCGCCTGGGCATGCTCGGAATGGACATGCTCCGGGTGACGGTCGCGGCGGAATTCGACGATCTTGGGCTCTTCGACGAAGGGCAGCTTCAGGGTGGTCCAGACGTCGACCATGGCCTCGACGAGATGCGCGACATGGGCGTCGCCATGCATCGGGCTCGGCGTGATGCGCAGCCGTTCCGTGCCGCGCGCCACCGTCGGATAGTTGATCGGCTGGATATAGATGGCGTGGCGCTCGAGCAGCAGGTCGGTCGCGGCCTTGCACAGCTCGGCGTCGCCGACGAGCACCGGCACGATATGCGAGGCGTTCGGCATCACCGGCAGGCCGGCGGCCGACAGCGCATGCTTGGTCAGCGTCGACTGGCGCTGGTGGCGGGCGCGCAGCTCCGCGCCTTCGGCCTGCTTCAGGAGGCTCACCGCCGTGCGCGCGGCGGTCGCCACCGCCGGCGGCAGCGAGGTCGTGAAGATGAAGGAGGGCGCATAGGAGCGCACCGCGTCGATGATCGCCGAATCGCCCGTGATGTAGCCGCCGAGCGTGCCGAAGCCCTTGGCCAGCGTGCCCTCGATGACGTCGATGCGATGCATGGCGCCGTCGCGCTCGCCGACGCCGCCGCCGCGCGCCCCATAGAGGCCGACGGCGTGCACCTCGTCCATGTAGGTCATGGCGTTGTAGCGCTTGGCGAGGTCGGCGATGGCGTTGATCGGCGCGATGTCGCCGTTCATCGAATAGAGGCTCTCGAAGACGATCAGCTTGGCGCGCGATTCGCCCGCCTCCCTGAGCAATTCTTCGAGATGGGCGAGGTCGTTGTGGCGGAAGATGCGGCGTTCGGCCTTTGAGCGGCGCACGCCCTCGATCATGGAGTTGTGGTTGAGCTGGTCCGACAGGATCAGACAGTCGGGCAGGATGTCGCCGATGGTCGAGATGGCGGCGAGGTTCGAGATCCAGCCCGAGGTGAAGACGAGGCCCGCCTCCTTGCCGTGGAGGTCGGCGAGCTCGGCCTCGAGTTCGACGATCGGATGCGTGTTGCCGGAGATGTTGCGGGTGCCGCCGGCGCCGACGCCATGGGCCGCGGCCGCGGCCTGCATCGCCTCGATCACTTTGGGGTGGCGGCCCATGCAGAGATAATCGTTGGAGCACCAGACGGTGACGTCGACCTGGGGAAGGCCGTCGCGGCGCCAGACGGCGCGGGGATAGGCCTCGGCGTCGCGGGCGAGATCGGCGAAGACGCGGTAGCGCCGCTCGCCCTTCAACTTCGAGATCGCGTCGTCGAAGTAGCGCCGGTATTCCATAGGCTGCGTTCCCTTCTGATCCGGACCTTGGCCTCGATGGTCGGATCGGATCCGCTCAAGGCTCGTGACTCAGGCGCCGGTTGGCGACCTTTGTAACCTTTCCAAAGAGCCTATCGCAAGCGCCGCATCGCGTCTTCGACGCAGATCAACTCCAGCGCGCGCCGTCTCATGAAGGCTCGGTCCCGCCGGGCCGCCCGGCCGCTCTCCCAGCGTCGACGCGTCGCGCAATACGCTTTGGAAAACGCTCTAAAAGCTTGGCGGCGAAGCGGAAAACATGCGACTGATCGGCGGGCTCCGCGAGTTGATTTAGGCTCGTTCCAACCCGCGGTCAATTTTCTCGGGCTTTCCAAGTTGTCGCAGATGCGCGTCCTCGTCACCGGCAGCGCCGGATTTATCGGTTTCCACATGGCCTCCCGGCTGCTCGCCGAAGGTCATGAGGTTTTGGGCGTCGACGGCTTCACGCCCTATTACGATCCGGCGCTCAAGGAGCGCCGCGACGCCATCCTGCGCGAGAATCCGCGCTTTTCGAGCCGCCGACTGACGCTCGAGGACATGGACGCGCTCAAGGCCGCCTATGGCGAGGGCTTCGACGCGGTCTATCATTTCGCGGCCCAGGCCGGAGTGCGCTACAGCCTCGAAAATCCGCGCGCCTATCTCGACGCCAATCTCTGCGGAACCTTCAACCTGCTCGAACTGATGCGCGCCGCCCCGCCGCGCCACGCGCTGATGGCCTCGACCTCCTCGGTCTACGGGGCCAACGCCAAGATTCCCTTCGAGGAGACCGACCGCGCCGACCATCCGCTGACCCTCTACGCCGCGACCAAGAAGGCCAATGAGGAGATGGCGCACGCCTATGCGCATCTGTTCAGAATTCCGGTCACGATGCTGCGCTTCTTCACGGTTTATGGCCCGTGGGGGCGCCCCGACATGGCGCTGTTCAAATTCGTCGAGGCGATGAGCGAGGGCCGCCCGATCGACGTCTACAATCACGGAAACATGAAGCGCGACTTCACCTTCGTCGCCGATCTCGTCGAGGCGATGGCGCGGCTGCTGCCCGTCGCCCCGCCCGCGCCCGACGCGCGGGACGGCGCGCCGCTCTCCTTCGACAGCCTGTCGCCGGTCGCGCCCTTCCGCGTCGTCAACATCGGCGCCGAGCAGCCGGTCGGCCTGCTCGACTTCATCGCCGCGATCGAGGCCGCGACCGGGCTTGAAGCGAAGCGCAACCTGCTCGACATGCAGCAAGGCGACGTGCCGCTGACCTACGCCTCGACGCGGCTGTTGCGCGCGCTGACGGGCTTCAGGCCGTCGACGCCGGTCGCCGAAGGGGTGAAGGCGTTCGTCGAATGGCGGCGCGCCTACGCCGCCGAGCGCGAGGGAACGCGCGCCACCGCTTGATCCTGAACAAGGCCGCGCGCGCGATTTGCGCTTTTCTCGCGGCGTCTTTCTCTCGCAACCGCCGGCGCCCCTCCCCTTCATCTTCGCCATGTCGTTTTCGCCATGTCGTTTTCGACATGTCATTTTCGCCATTTCGTTCGCGTCGCCCCGGAGCGCCGCCGCCTGAGGTTTCAACATGCTGCACATCGACCTTCCGACCCGCGCCGAAATCGAAAAGCTCGCAGGCTATCGCGGCTCGCCCGCGGTCTCGATCTATCTGCGCACCACGCCGCTCAGCCAGGACGCCAAAGCCGACCGCATCGAGCTGAAAAACCTGCTGAAGTCGGCGGTCGCCGAAATGGCCGGGGCCGGCGTCGACAAGCGGTCGATCTGGCCGATCGAGGAAAGCGTCGGCGCCCTTGTCGACGACGACGACTTCTGGGCCTATCAGGCGAACAGCCTCGCGGTCTTCGTCACGCCCGAGCGCGTCAGGACCTTCCGCCTGCCAAACAGGCTCGCGAACGTCGCGGAAGTCTCCGACCGCTTCCTGCTGAAGCCGCTGATCCGCTCGACCACCTTCCCGCATGACGCCTATGTGCTGGCGATCGGCGTCGGCGCGACGCGCTTCGTCGAGATTTCCGCCGACCTGCCGCCCCATGAGGCGAAGGTTGCGGGCATGCCGAAAGACGCCAACGCCGCGATCGGCCGGCGCAGCCATCTCGAGCGCTCGGGCGACATGCAGAGCGGCGAGGGAACGAGCGAGAACGCTTTGCTGACCCGCTATTGCCGCGCCGTCGACGAGGCGCTGCGGCCGGTGCTCGCCGGCCATGAGCGCCCGCTGATCGTCGCGGCCTCCGAGCCGCTCGCCTCGATCTTCCGCGGCGTCTGCAGCTATCCGCATGTCGCCGAAGAGGTCATTCCCGGCAGCCCCGACCATACGCCCGAGCATGAGCTTTCGACCGCGGCCCGCGCGATTCTCGACAAGATCTACGCCGGCGAGATCAAGGCGCTTTCCGACCTCTTCGCGCAGCGCGCGGCGCAGGGGCGCGCCACCGGCGACGTCTCCCAGGCGGCGAGGGCCGCGACCTTCGGCGCGGTCGACACGCTGATCGTCGACATGGACGTCGTGCTTCCGGGAACGGTGGACGAGGAGACGGGCGAGGTGACCTTCGCCCGGTCGGCCGACGCCGTGAACTATGGCGTCGTCGACGAGATCGCGCGCCGCGCGCTCGAGACCGGCGCGAAGGTGCTCGCGGGACGGCGCGCCGACATTCCGGGCGGCGGCGACCTCGCCGCGATCCTGCGCTACGCGTTCTGAACACGCGCCGCGCGTTCTGAAACAGGCGCGCCGTCGCGACGGCGACGCCGTGGGAGGGAAACAGGATGGACGACATCGATCCGACGCGCCGCCATCTCGGCCGGCTCGCCGCAGGAAGCGCGGTCTCCGGCGCGCTCGCCGCGCTCGCGCTTTCGACGCGCCCGGCCGCAGCCTATCAGGGCAACATGGAGCGGGCCATGGGCTCGCTCTATGAGGCGCTGGCCTCGCTGCGCGAGGCGACGCCGAACAAGGGCGGCCACCGCGAGCGGGCGCTGGAGCTGATCCAGCAGGCGCTCAACCAGGTGCAGTCCGGCATCGAATGGGCCGACGAGCACGGCGGCGGGGGACGGTAGCCCCCGAGCGGGCGAAGGCGGGCCCGTCCGCTGCGCAGGCGGCGGGGGGAGCCGTCGCGCGATTCCGCGCCCCACCGGTCAGCCGAACGGGTCGGCGGGGCGCGTCGGGCTGACGGCCTGCGCCGGGACGACGCGGCGCGCTATTTCCAGGTCACGAACATGCCGACGTCGCCCGGAAACCCGTTGGGCCAGTCGATGATCATCGCCTTCAGCCCATAGCCGAGCGGCTGGAGGTGCTCTTTCCAGAAATCGTAAATCTGGCGCGGGGCGCCGACCAGCGTGTCGGGCCAGTCGTCTTCCGGCAAATTGACGGCGCGGCCGTGATCCTTGCACATCTGCGAGGGGAAACGGATGACGATGAGCTCATGCTCGCCGCGCAGCGCGGCGTCGCGCAGGCGGCTTTTGAAGGTTTCGAGCTTTTCATGGGTGAGCTCGATCGGCTCCATAAGCTTCTCGATCAGATCATGCCGCGCCCTGGCGACCTCCTCGATGGCCTCATGGGCCTGCGCGGCCTTGGCCGTCTCGACCCTCTCGACATAGGATTTAAGGTCGGCGACCGACATGAAAGCCTCGTCGCCATGGGCCGCGTCGTTCCGTCCGCTCATCCGTGTCTCCGCTTGCCTCGCCAGGCGCCCCGGCCGCCGCGCGCCGCGCGTCAGTCGGTCCGGCGCGGATCGTCGGCGCCGCCGTCGTCGAGCCCGAACAGCCCGTCCCGTCGCCGCCGGCAGGATCGGCCTTTTCGCCCATCCGACGCGCCGGCGCGCCTGAAAAGATCGTGAGCCTCGCTCCCGCCGAAGGAGCGGCGCGGCGCGAACGGCCCGGGTTTTGACGGATCGCCCGGAATCGCCGCTCATCCCACAGGCGCGCCCTTCGCGCCGAGGAGACGCGCGGGGGCTGCGCCTGTCAAGCGATCGGTCACCCGTCCATCTTCAGCGCGGCGATGAAGGCTTCCTGCGGGATCTCGACCTTGCCGAACTGGCGCATCTTCTTCTTGCCGGCCTTCTGCTTCTCAAGCAGCTTGCGCTTGCGGGTGGCGTCGCCGCCGTAGCATTTGGCGGTCACGTCCTTGCGCAGCGCGCGCACAGTTTCTCGCGCGATGATCTTGCCGCCGATCGCCGCCTGGATCGGAATCTGGAACATGTGCGGCGGGATCAGGTCCTTGAGTTTTTCGACCATCGCCCTGCCCCGCATCTCGGCGCGGTCGCGATGCACCAGCATGGAGAGCGCGTCGACCGGCTCGGCGTTGACGAGGATCGACATTTTGACGAGATCGCCGGCGCGATAGTCGGTGATGGCGTAGTCGAAGCTGGCGTAGCCCTTCGAGATCGACTTCAGCCGGTCGTAAAAGTCGAACACCACCTCATTCAGCGGCAGGTCATAGACCGCCATGGCCCGCTTGCCGACGTAATTGAGGTCGACCTGCACGCCGCGCCGCTCCTGGCACAGCTTCAGCACCGCGCCAAGATAATCGTCGGGCGTGAGGATGGTGGCGCGGATCCACGGCTCCTCGATGGTCTCGATCCTGGTCGGGTCCGGCATGTCGGCCGGATTGTGCAATTCGACCGTCTCGCCGTCGCGCTGGACGATGCGGTAGACGACGGAGGGCGCGGTGGCGATGAGGTCGAGGTTGAACTCGCGCTCCAGACGCTCCTGAATGATTTCGAGGTGCAGCAGGCCGAGAAAGCCGCAGCGGAAGCCAAAGCCGAGCGCGGCCGAGCTCTCCATCTCGTAGCTGAAGCTCGCGTCGTTGAGGCGCAGCTTGCCCATGGCCGCGCGAAGGTCGTCGAAATCGGCGGCGTCGACCGGGAAGAGCCCGCAGAACACCACCGGCTGGGCCGGCTTGAAGCCCGGCAGCGGCTGCGCGCAGGGCCGGCGTTCGTCGGTCACCGTGTCGCCGACGCGGGTGTCGGCGACCTGTTTGATCTGCGCCGTGATGAAACCGACTTCGCCGGGGCCGAGCTGCGCCACGTCCTGCATCTTGGGCCGGAACACGCCGATGCGGTCGACCTCGTAGCGGGCGTCGGCGCCTATCATGAGAATTTTCTGGCCCTTGCGCAGGGTTCCGTCGACGATGCGCACCATGACCACCACGCCGAGATAGGCGTCATACCAGCTATCGACCAGCAGCGCCTTGAGCGGCGCGGCCTCGTCGCCCTTCGGCGGCGGCAGGCGCTTGACGATGGCCTCGAGCACGTCGCCGATCCCGAGTCCGGTCTTGGCCGAAATCAGCACGGCCTCGGAGGCGTCGAGGCCGATCACCTCCTCGATCTGGGCCTTGACGCGCTCGGGCTCGGCCGCCGGCAGGTCGATCTTGTTGAGCACGGGCACGATTTCATGGCCGGCGTCGAGCGCGTGATAGACGTTGGCGAGCGTCTGCGCCTCCACCCCCTGGCTCGCGTCGACGACAAGCAGCGAGCCTTCGCAGGCCGCGAGCGAGCGCGAGACCTCATAGGCGAAGTCGACATGGCCGGGCGTGTCCATGAGGTTCAGGACATAGGTCTCGCCGTCCTGCGCCTTGTAGTCGAGCCGCACCGTCTGGGCCTTGATGGTGATGCCGCGCTCGCGCTCGATGTCCATGGAGTCGAGCACCTGCTCGACCATCTCGCGCGCGGCGAGGGTTCCGGTCTCCTGGATCAGCCGGTCGGCGAGCGTCGATTTGCCATGGTCGATATGCGCGACGATGGAGAAATTGCGGATATTCTGGATGGGGTGCTCGGCCATCTTTGCGAGATAGCAGGCGGGGGCCGCGAAGAAAAGAGACGCGGGCCGCGCGAGGGATTTACTTCCCGCCCGCAGGACCGGGGCGTTCCTGGCGCCGGCGCATCCGACCGTGCGGGCCGGGGCTCATCCGCCGCGCGGATGGGCGGAGCGATAGGCGTCCGCGAGCCGCGTCGCGTCGACCGCGGTGTAGATCTGCGTCGTGGAGAGCGAGGCGTGGCCGAGCAGCTCCTGGATCGCGCGCAGGTCGCCGCCGCGCGAGAGCAGATGCGTGGCGAAGGAATGGCGCAGCGCATGCGGCGTCGCGGTCGGCGGCAGGCCGAGCGCGCCGCGCAGCCGCGCCACCGCGAGCTGCAGGACGCGCGGCGAAAGCGGCCCGCCCCGCGCGCCGACGAACAGGCTTCGCTCCGGCGAAAGCCCATAGGGGCAGAGCGCGAGATAGGCCTCGATCCCGCGCCGCACGGGAAGAATCACCGGGATTTCGCGCAGTTTGCCGCCCTTGCCGAGGACGCGCGCCGTGTCGCGGTCCCCGACCGGGGCCTCGCCCCGCGTCAGGCCGAGCGCCTCCGAGATGCGCAGCCCCGCGCCATAGAGAAGCCCGAGCGCCGCGGCGTCGCGCGCCGCGATCCAGGGCTCGGCGCCGTCCTCAGCCAGCGCCTGCGGTTTTGTCATGGCGCAGGCCGCGGCGGCCGGCAGCGCCTTGGGCAGCCGGCGCGGCGCCTTGGGCGCGTGAACCGCGTCGAACACCGCCGCCTGGCCAAGCCCGCGCCGCTGCAAAAAACGCGCGAAGGAGCGAAGCCCGGCAAGCTGGCGCAGAAGCGAACGCGAGCCGACGCCGCCCGCCCGGCGCGCCGCCATGAAGGCGCGAACATCGGCCGCCCGCAGATCGCGCAGGGTCGCGAGCGCGGGCGCGCCACCGAAATGGACGGCGGCGAAGGCGAGAAACTGGCGCAGGTCGCGCGCATAGGCCTCGAGCGTAAGGCGCGAGGCGCGGCGCTCCGCGCGCAGGGCGACGATCCAGGCCTGCGCTTCGGCCGCGAGTTCGGGCGTGGCCGGGGCGAAGGCCGGCGCGTCGAGACGCGGGGCGAGGGCCGCGGCGGCGTTTTCGGCTGGCGGGAAACTCATGCGGCGAGTTTCGCCGCAACGCCTTGCCCCAAGCTTAACGCCGCGCGCTTTGACGCCCCGGAGCTGAAGCCCCAGATCTGAAGGCCGGCGCCTGAGGCCCGAAGGCGCGGCTCAGACGCCGGCCCTGATCTCGGCGACGGCCTCGGCGAGCAGTTCGTCGGCCTTGACCTTGAGCTGGTGGTCGGACAGCGTCACGCCTTTGGCGGCGAGGTCCGCCTTGACGAGCTCCACGGCTTTCTCGGCGCCGCCGTCGACCTCGGCCTGCACGACCCGCGCGGCGTAGGCGTCGGCGTCGGCGCCGCTCTTGCCGAGCTTGCCGGCGATCCACAGCCCGAACAGGCGGTTGCGCCGCGCGATCGCCCTGAAGCGCACCTCCTCTTCATAGGCGAGCTGAGATTCGAAAGCCTTTTCTCTCTTGTCGAAAGTGGTCATAGGCGGTTCGTCCCGGATGCGGCGGCCAGTCGCCGCCTTCGCCCTTCCAAGTTAGCAGCCTTTGCGGCGAACGTCATGGCGCGGCGTGCGGAAGTTGACCGAAGGCGGCGGGACGCCGCCGCCGCGGCGCGGCGCAAGCCCCGGGCAAGCTCCGGCGCACGTTTCTCTGTATCCGGAAGCGGATGTCTGCTAAAAAGCGGCTGTCGTCTCCGTTTGAAGAGGGAATCGCTTCAGTCTCGCCCCGCGCTTTCAGATTATGTCGCGCCGCGCTGTCAGCTGCGGCCGATGGCGGCTTTTTGCTTGACTTGTCTCTTGACGGCAAAAGCGTGTAAGACGCGCCAGACACGCGGCTTCGCCCTGCGCCCGACTTCACGCCCTCGGCGTTCGACGAGACCCGCCATGGAGACCCGCCATGCGCAGCCATGGAGGTCGGACATGGGTCGTCCCGGTCCGCACGCGGCGAGGGATGTCCCAAAGGAGCCACGCCGCCAATGGATCCTCTCAAGCCACGGTTAATCCCAATGAATCGCCGCCGGCGCATCTATGAAGGCAAGGCCAAGGTGCTCTACGAAGGGCCCGAGCCCGGCACGCTCATCCAGCATTTCAAGGACGACGCGACCGCCTTCGACGCCAGGAAACACGAGGTGATCGACGGGAAGGGCGTCCTCAACAACCGCATTTCCGAGTTCATCTTTCAAAATCTCAACGACATCGGCGTGCCGACGCATTTCATCCGACGGCTGAACATGCGCGAGCAGCTGATTCGCGAACTTGAGATCATTCCGCTCGAAATCGTCGTGCGCAACGTCGCCGCCGGCTCGCTCGCCTCCCGCCTCGGCGTCGAGGAAGGCACCCAGCTGCCGCGCTCGATCATCGAGTTCTACTTCAAGAACGACGAACTGCACGACCCCATGGTGTCGGAGGAGCACATCACCGCCTTCGGCTGGGCGAGCCCGCAGGAGATCGACGACATCATGGCGCTCGCCATCAGGGTCAACGACTTCCTGACCGGCCTCTTCCTCGGCGTCGGCATCCGCCTCGTCGACTTCAAGATGGAGTGCGGCCGCCTCTGGGAAGGCGACATGATGCGCATCGCCGTCGCCGACGAGATCTCGCCCGACTCCTGCCGGCTGTGGGACATCAAGTCGAGCGACAAGCTCGACAAGGACCGGTTCCGCCGCGATCTCGGCGGCCTCGTCGAGGCCTATAGCGAGGTCGCGCGCCGCCTCGGCATCCTGCAGGAGAACGAGCAGCCCCGCGCCGCCGGGCCGAAGCTCGTGCGCTGACGACCGGCTTCGCCGCCGGCCCGTCCGGCGGCGCGCCGCAACGGCGGAGGCTTCGGCCTCCGTTTTCGTTTCCGACCCGAGGCGAAACCGCCCGGGCACAGAGAGGCCGCGATGAAAGCCCGGGTCTTCGTCACCTTGAGGAACGGCGTGCTCGACCCCCAGGGCAAGGCCATTGAGGGCGCCCTCAGGGCGCAGGGCCTCGACGGCGTCGAAAGCGTGCGCCAGGGCAAGCTGTTCGACGTCGAGCTCGCCGCGGGCGACCGCGCCGAGGCCGAAGCCCTGCTCAAGGCCGCCTGCGAAAAGCTTCTCGCCAATCCGGTGGTCGAGGATTTCAGGGTCGAGATCGTCTGACCCGCCCCGCCGCGTCAAACCGCCTTCGCAACCGCCCGACGAGACCCGCCCGATGAAAGCCGCCGTCATCCTGTTTCCCGGCTCGAACCGCGAGAAGGACGCAGCGCGCGCGCTGAGCGCGCATGGCGAGGCGCGCGTCGTCTGGCATGGCGAAAGCGCGCTTCCCGCGGGAACCGACCTCGTCGTCCTGCCCGGCGGCTTTTCCTATGGCGACTATCTGCGCTGCGGCGCCATCGCCGCCCACGCCCCGGTCATGGCCGCCGTGCGCGCCCACGCCGAGCGCGGCGGGCTCGTGCTCGGCGTCTGCAACGGCTTCCAGATTCTGGTCGAATTCGGCCTCCTGCCGGGCGTGCTGATGCGCAACGCCGGCCTGCATTTCATCTGTCGCATGCAGCATCTGCGCGTCGAGCGCGCCGACACGCCCTTCGCCTCGGCCTATGCGCCGGGCCAGACGATCGAGGTCGCCATCGCTCATGGCGAGGGCAATTACGAGGCCGACGCCGAGACCCTGCTACGGCTCGAGGGCGAGGGCCGCGTCGCCTTCCGCTATTGCGACGGCGCCGGAAACGTCACGGACGACGCGAACCCCAACGGCTCGGCCAACAACATCGCCGGGATCTATTCGGAGCGCCTCAACGTGCTCGGCATGATGCCGCATCCCGAAAACCTGATCGACCCGCTGGTCGGGGGGACCGACGGACGCGGGCTTTTTGCGAGCATGGACGCATGGTTCAAAGCGGCGTGATCGCTTTTTTGGCCCCGTTTCGCGGCGTCGGCGACGCCGGCTGCGGCAGGGCGGCTCGCCGGCGCGGCCCGCCGCGCGCAACATCCGGACGCATGACGTGAACGCCAGCAACCCTCAGGCGCGTCGCCCCGCCGAACCCGAAGCGACCCCCGCGCTCGCCGTCGCGCACGGGCTGAAGCCGGACGAATATGAGCGCATTCTCGCGCTCATCGGCCGTGTCCCGACCTTCACCGAGCTCGGAATCTTTTCGGCGATGTGGAACGAGCACTGCTCGTACAAATCCTCGCGCCTGCATCTGCGCAAGCTGCCGACGAAAGCCCCCTGGGTCATTCAGGGGCCGGGCGAAAACGCCGGCGTCATCGACGTCGGCGACGGCGAGGCCTGCGTCTTCAAGATGGAGAGCCACAACCACCCCTCCTACATCGAGCCGTTTCAGGGCGCGGCGACCGGCGTCGGCGGCATCCTGCGCGACGTCTTCACCATGGGCGCGCGCCCCGTCGCCTGCCTCAACCTTCTGCGCTTCGGCGCGCCGGCGCATCCCAAAACCCGGCATCTCGTCGCGGGCGTGGTCGCCGGCATCGGCGCCTATGGCAACAGCTTCGGCGTGCCCACCGTCGGCGGCTCGACCTGTTTCGATTCGGGCTATGACGGCAACATTCTCGTCAACGCCATGGCCGTCGGCGTCGCGCGGGCCGACGAGATCTTTTACGCCAAAGCGACCGGCGTCGGAAATCCGATCGTCTATCTCGGCTCCAAGACCGGGCGCGACGGCATCCATGGCGCGACCATGGCCTCGGCCGCCTTCGAGGCCGACGCCGAGGAGAAGCGCCCGACCGTGCAGGTCGGCGACCCCTTCACCGAAAAGCTGCTGCTCGAGGCCTGCCTCGAACTGATGGCGACCGGCGCGGTCATCGCCATCCAGGACATGGGCGCGGCCGGCCTCACCTCCTCGGCGGTCGAGATGGGCGCCAAGGGCGATCTTGGCGTCGAGCTCGACCTTGACGCCGTGCCCTGCCGCGAGCCCGGCATGAACGCCTACGAGATGCTGCTCTCCGAAAGCCAGGAGCGCATGCTGATGGTGCTCGACCCCGAAAAGGCCGAGGCCGCCAAGGCCGCCTTCGTCAAATGGGGCCTCGATTTCGCGGTGATCGGGCGCACCACCGACACGCTGCGCTTCGTCGTGAAACACAGGGGCGAGGTCAAGGCCGACCTGCCGATCAAGGAGCTCGGCGACGCCGCGCCGCTCTATGACCGCCCGCATGCGGAAACGCCCAAGCCCGCCGTTCTCGATCCGGCGGGCGTGGCCGCGCCCTGCCCCGACGCCGAAGCGCTGCTGCGATTGCTGGCGACGCCCGACCTCTGCTCGAAGCGCTGGATCTACGAGCAATACGACCATCTCATCCTTGGAAACACGGTGATTAGGCCCGGCGGCGACGCGGCGCTGGTGCGGCTCGGCGACGGGCCGAAAGGCCTGGCGCTGACGACCGACGTCACCGCGCGCTATTGCGCCGCCGACCCGGTCGAAGGCGGAAAACAGGCGGTGGCCGAGGCCTGGCGCAACATCACCGCGGTCGGCGCGCAGCCGCGCGCCGTGACCGACAATCTCAACTTCGGCAATCCCGAGCGGCCCGAAACCATGGGCCAGTTCGTCGGCTGCCTCAAAGGGATCGGCGAGGCCTGCCGCGCGCTCGACTTCCCGATCGTCTCGGGCAATGTCTCGCTCTACAATGAAAGCGCCGGCAAGGGCATCCCGCCGACGCCCGCGATCGGCGGCGTCGGCGTGATCGAGGATGTGGCGAAGGCCGCGACGCCCGCCTTCAAGGGCGAAGGCGACGTCATCTTCGTCGTCGGCGAAACGTCGGGCTGGCTCGGCCAGTCGGCCTATCTGCGCGACCTCTGCGGACGGGCCGAGGGCGCGCCGCCGCCCGTCGACCTTGCGGCCGAACGCCGCAACGGCGATTTCCTGCGCGGGCTCATTCTCTCCGGCGCGGGGCGCGCGGCGCAT
>NZ_JBGAHM010000052.1:0-17556 GCF_044226135.1 Methylocella sp.
CTCAGCGCCGTGCGCACCGATCCCTCGATCGGCGTCTGCTCGACGACCGTCTGGCGCTGGACGGGCGGCGCGGCGGTCTTCTCGAAGCGCCGCAGCCGGTCGCGAATCTTGTCGGCGTCGGGCAGCGGGTCGCGCTCCTCGAGCGGGTCCTGCGGCGTCACATGCGGAAAACTCGCCGGCGCGAGATAGGGCAGCGAACTGAGCGGCAGGCGATAGCCGACGGGCGAATCGCCCGGCACAAGGAACAGCTTGCCGCGGCGCAGGCACCATTTCTCGGAGGTCCAGCCGCGCCCCGGCGAAAGCACCGGCGAGTTCCAGCGCTGCACCGGCAGAACGTAGCCCGTGGGCTTGGTGAGCCCGCGGGCGAAGGCCCGGATCATGCGGTTGCGCTCTTCAGGGTCTTCGATCTTGGGATCGAGCGGACTGACGTTGTCGGGCAGCGCGCCTTCCTTGACGAGCCAGACGGCCGGGTCCTCATAGGCCGGCAGCACGCAGTCCTGGCTGACGCCGAGGAAATCCGCGACTCCCTTGGCGATCTTCTCCGCCGCGTCGCGCTGCTGGTCGGTGAAGGCGACATGCGCCTTTTCAGGCTCCTCCTCCTGATCGGGCGCGCGCGTGCGGCCGACGGCGTCGATCAGCTGGGGATCGCTCCAGATCGGCTGGCCGTCTTTGCGCCAGTAGAGCGAGAAGCCCCAGCGCGGCAGCGACTCGCCCGGATACCATTTGCCCTGCCCGTAATGCAGCAGGCCGCCCGGCGCCACGCGCGAGCGGATGCGGCGGATCAGCGCGTCGGCGAAGGAGCGCTTGGTCGCGCCGACGGCGGCGGTGTTCCATTCGGAGGATTCGAAATCGTCGATCGAGACGAAGGTCGGCTCGCCGCCCATGGTCAGGCGCACGTCCTGGCGCAGAAGATCCGCGTCGACCCTTTCGCCGAGCGCGTCGAGCTTCTCCCAGGCCTCGTCCGAGAAGGGCATGGTGATGCGCGGCTTCTCGGCGACGCGCGTGACTTTCATGTCAAAGGCGAAGTCGACGCCGACGTCCATCTCGATTCCGCCAGAAATCGGCGCGGCCGAGGAATAATGCGGCGTCGCCGAAACCGGAATATGCCCCTCGGCGCAGAACATGCCGGAGGTCGCGTCCATGCCGATCCAGCCGGCGCCGGGCAGATAGACCTCGGCCCAGGCGTGCAGGTCGGTGAAGTCGACCTGCGTGCCCTTCGGCCCCTCGATCGGCTCGATGTCGGCCTTGAGCTGGATGAGGTAGCCCGACACGAATCGGGCGGCGAGGCCGAGGTTGCGCAGGATCTGCACCAGCAGCCACGCCGAATCGCGGCACGAGCCGGACGAGAGCGTCAGCGTCTCCTCGGGCTCCTGCACGCCGGGCTCCATGCGGATCAGATATTTGATCTTCTTGGAGAGGGCGATGTTGAGGTCGACGAGATAATCGACGATGTGCTTCTTCTCGCGCGGCATCGCGGCGAGATAGGCGGCGAGCTGCGGGCCGACGGGATCGGCCTGGAGATAGGGCGCGAGATCGGCCTTGAGCTCGGGCTCATAGGCGAAGGGAAAATGCTCGGCGTAGGGTTCGATGAAGAAATCGAACGGATTGACGACCGAGAGGTCGACCGTGAGGTCCACCTCGATCTTGAACTCCGTCACCTTCTCCGGGAAGACGAAGCGCGCCTGCCAGTTGTTGTGCGGGTCCTGCTGCCAGTTCACGAAATGGTCGGGCGGCGAAACCTTGAGGCTGTAGTTGAGGATACGCGTGCGCGAGTGCGGCGCCGGGCGCAGCCGCACGATCTGCGGGCCAAGCGCCGCCGGACGGTCGTATTTATAGTGGGTAAGATGATAGATGGCGGCCGAAATGGACAATGCACGACACCCGCGTTCCGCCGGACGAAGCTCGCCCGCCGCTGCGTGCAGGCATCGAGCCGCCGACAAAGCCAGCCGTTTATAGCAATCCGCGTTCCCGCCCGGAAGAACGGGCGTCGCGCCAAACGCCTATTGTTTATCCATCCACGCGTCAAAGACGCGCCGGACCGCCGCCCATTTCGGCGCGGCCTCACGTTTCGGGCAGATTGACCTTGATCGACAGCTCGCGCAGCTGCTTCGGCGTGACGGTCGAGGGCGCCCCGAGCAGAAGATCCTCGCCGCGCTGATTCATCGGGAAGGCGACGATCTCGCGCAGATTCTCTTCGCCGGCGAGCAGCATGACGATGCGGTCGACCCCCGGCGCGATGCCGCCATGCGGCGGCGCGCCATACTGGAAGGCGCGGTAAAGCCCCGAAAATTTCTGCTCCAGCACGCTTTCGTCGTAGCCGGCGAGCGCAAAGGCCTTGCGCATGACGTCGGGGCGATGGTTTCGGATCGCGCCCGACGACAGCTCGAACCCGTTGCACACGACGTCATACTGAAAGGCGTTGATCGCCAGAATCTTCCCGGAATCGGCCGGATCAAGCTCCAGGAAAGCCTCGACGTCGAAATTGGGCATGGAGAACGGATTGTGGGAGAAGTCGATCTTCTTCTCGTCCTCGTTCCATTCATACATGGGGAAGTCGACGATCCAGCAGAACTCGAAGACGCCGCTTTTGGTGAGGCCCAGTTCGTTGCCGATGCGCAGCCGCGCCGCGCCCGCGAGCTTCGCCGCCCGCTCCGCCGCGTCGCAGGCGAAAAACACCGCGTCGCCGGGGCCGACGCCCGCCGCCGCGGCGATGAGCTTCTGCGCCTCGGCCGGAATGAACTTGGCGATCGGCCCCTTGCCGACCGGCGCGCCGGCCTCGCCCTCGAAGATCACATAGCCGAGGCCCGCGGCGCCCTCGCCCCTCGCCCAGTCGTTGAGCTTGTCGAAGAAGCTGCGCGGCTGGCCCGCCGCGCCCGGGGCCGGAATGGCGCGCACCACGCCGCCCTTCTTAACCACGTTCTTGAAGGCGTTGAAGCTCACGTCCTCGCGCGCGAAAACCTGCGTCACGTCGGCGATGAGGATGGGATTGCGCAGGTCCGGCTTGTCCGAGCCATATTTCAGCATGGCTTCGGCATAGGGGATGCGCGGGAACTTCGGCGTGACCGCGTAGCCTTCGCCGAACGCCTCGAACACGCCGCGCAGCACCGGCTCGACCACGCCGAAGACGTCTTCCTGCGTCACGAAGCTCATCTCGATGTCGAGCTGGTAGAATTCGAGGCTGCGGTCGGCGCGCAGGTCCTCGTCGCGGAAACAGGGCGCGATCTGGAAATAGCGGTCGAAGCCCGCCGTCATCAGAAGCTGCTTGAACTGCTGCGGCGCCTGCGGCAGCGCGTAGAACTTGCCGCCGTGCAGACGCGAGGGCACCAGAAAGTCGCGCGCGCCTTCGGGGCTCGAGGCGGTCAGGATCGGCGTCTGGAATTCGAAGAAGCCGCGCTCCTTCATGCGCGCGCGCAGCGAATCGATCACCCGGCCGCGCAGCATGATGTTATTGTGGAGCTTCTCGCGGCGCAGGTCGAGAAAGCGATAGCGCAGCCGCATCTCTTCCGGGTAGTTCTGCTCGCCGAACACCGGCAGCGGAAGTTCGGCGGCCGGGCCCAGAACCTCGATCTCGGTCACGTAAAGCTCGACGAGGCCGGTCGGCATCTCGACGTTCTCGGTGCCGGCGGGCCGCTTGCGCACCAGCCCGTCGAAGCGCACGACCCATTCGGAGCGCAGCTTCTCGGCGAGCGTGAAGGCCGGCGAATCAGGGTCGACGACGCATTGGGTAAGGCCGTAATGGTCGCGCAGGTCAATGAACAGCACGCCGCCATGGTCGCGGATGCGGTGGCACCAGCCGGACAGCCGGACGCTCGAGCCGGCGTCGGATTCGCGGAGGTCGCCGCAGCTATGGGAACGGTAGCGGTGCATCGTCTCGCCGGCCTTGGGAAAAAGATGGCGGGAAAAGGCACGCCCCGGCGCCCAAGTCAAGGTTTCGGCCTGTAGCCGCAGGGGCGGCTTTGCATTATTGAAGGTCTTCATGAAGGTGATCACGACGACGCAGGAGCTGGCGGACCTCTGCCGGCGCCTCAAGACCCATCCTTTTGTCACGGTCGACACTGAGTTCCTGCGCGAGACGACCTTCTGGCCGAAGCTCTGCGTCGTGCAGCTCGCCTCCCCCGACGAGGCGGCGGCGATCGACGCCATGGCCGAGGGGATCGACCTCGCGCCGCTGTTCGAGCTGATGGCCGACGCCGGCGTCGTCAAGGTCTTCCACGCCGCGCGCCAGGACCTCGAGATCGTCTGGAATCTCGCCAAGCTCATTCCCGCGCCGCTGTTCGACACGCAGGTCGCGGCCATGGTCTGCGGCTTCGGCGACCAGGTTTCTTACGGCGACCTGGTGCAGACGGTCTGCAAGGTTTCGCTCGACAAATCCTCGCGCTTCACCGACTGGTCGCGCCGCCCGCTCCTGCCGGCGCAGATCGACTACGCCATCGCCGACGTCACCCATCTGCGCGACATCTACACCTTCCTGCGCCGCAAGCTGGCGGAAAGCGGCCGGCTTGGCTGGCTCAGCGACGAGATGACGCTTCTGACCTCGCCCTCGACCTATGAGCAGCATCCCGAGAACGCCTGGGAGCGGCTGCGCGGGCGCGTGCGCAAGCCGCGCGACCTCTCCGTCCTGATGGAGATCGCGGCCTGGCGCGAGGCGGAGGCGCAGGCGCGCGACGTGCCGCGCTCACGCGTGCTCAAGGACGACGTTCTGGTCGAGCTGGCGCTCGCCGCCCCGCGCACGGCCGAGGCGCTCGGCAATCTGCGCGCCTTTCCGCGCGGCATGGAGCGCTCGCGCGCGGGCGGCGACATTCTCGGCGCGATCGAACGCGGCCTCGCCCGCGACCCGAAGACGCTGCCAAAGCTCGACCGCGACCGCCGCCAGGGCGGCAATGGCGCGACCGTCGAGCTTCTGAAGGTGCTTTTGCGCCAGATCAGCGAGAGCCATGGCGTCGCGGCCAAGATGATCGCCAACGTCGAGGATCTCGAGGCCATCGCCGCCGACGACGACGCCCGGATTCCGGCGCTGACCGGCTGGCGGCGCGAGCTGTTCGGCGAAAAGGCGCTGGAGCTCAAGCGCGGCCGGCTCGCCCTGACTGTCGAGCGCGGACGGGTGACCGTGCTCGAATGGCATGACGCCGAAGGCTGAAGGACCGGCCTTCAGCCCCGCGCGACGGCGATGTTCGCCTCGCGTCCGATCAGCCGGGCGAGCTGCTTGACGCGGCTGTAAAGCCGGTCGCTCGCGAGGTCGGCGAGCTCGGGCGCGAGCGTCAGCGTCACCTTGTCCTTGGCGCAGGCGAGCGGCGCGCGCGGCAGGACGCCCGGCATGGCTCCGGAGGCGATATAGGCGAGCCGCAGCGCCGCGGCGAGGATGCGCGCCCGGTCGAGCATGCGCGCCGAGGCGAGCGCGCGCATCTGCGGGCTCACCTCGTCGTCGTCGAGGCCGAGATAGCGATACGCCATGGTGAGCGCCAGGAACGCCCGGCCCGCATGGTCGATGCCCGTCAGCGACGAATTCTCGATCAGATTGACGCTTTCCTCGCTGCGATAGTCCGGGTGCGCGCGCCAGTTGACGTCGGCGAGCAGGCAGGCGGCGTGACGCAGGCGCCTTTCTTCAGGAAGCTCCTCGAGATGCGTGGTCTTCATGAAATGGTCGGTCCAGTCGCAAAGATCCTCGGCGTGGCGCGGCGCGCGCGAGAACAGGAGATTGGCGGCGGCGGCGGCGCTGATGAGCGGATCGATCCGCCGTTCATGCGCGTCGAGCATCTCGTAAAGCAGCCCCTCGCGCACGCCGGCGCTCGAAATCATGATCTCCTTCGGCTTCGCCTGGCGGATGATCTCGCCGATCACCGCCGCGCCATAGGGCAGCAGCGGCCGGCGCTGGGCGTTGACCGCGTCGATGCCGAGCAGCGTCTCCGTGCTCACCCGCGCCACGACGCCCGCGAAATCCGAAGCGTCCTGCGCCGGAATGGCGTAGCCGTGCATCACCGCGAGCGGATAGTTGCGCTGGCGCATGTGCAGCTTGGCGAAGGCGCGCCAGGTGCCGCCGACGGCGTAGAAGGTCCGCCCGGCGAGGCGCTCCATGACGCGCCCCTGCTTCAGCAGCGCCTCCCGCGTGATCTTGGCGGCCGACCGCGGCGACTGCTTCGAGGCGTCGATGAGCGTGAGGCCGCCGAGCGGCAGGCTCACGCCTTTCAGCACCTGCGCGCCCTTGACGTCGACGAGTTCGAGCGAGCCGCCGCCAAGGTCGCCGACGACGCCGTCCGGCCGGTGGAAGCTCGACACGACGCCATGGGCCGAAAGCTCAGCCTCGCGCGCGCCCGGGATCAGCGAAATCTCGCGGCCGATCGCCGTCGAGGCGGCTTCGAGAAAGCTCGCCCCGTTGCTGGCGTCGCGCGCCGCGGCGGTGGCGAGCACATGCGCCTCGCGGACCTCCAAAATGTCGAGCAGCACGCGGAAGCGCCGCAAGGCGGCGATCGCCTTGTCCATGCCGTCCTTGGGCAGGAGCCCGGTCAGGGCGACGCCATGGCCGAGCGCGCAGAGCGATTTCTCGTTGAAGATCTGGCGCGGCGCGCGGCTCAGGCCCTCATAGGCCACGAGCCGCACGGAGTTCGAGCCGATGTCGACGATGGCGACCGGGCCCGACTCCGGCTTCGGCCGCGCGTCAATGTCCTTCCAGCCTCTTATAGAGGGTTTTGGGGCTGGAGGTCTTGAGGGATTTTCCACGGCCGGAGAGACTCGGGTTGGTCATGAAATAGGAATGGGCGTTGAACGGCTCGACGCCCGAAGACGCCTGGATGCGCGCCGAGGAGCCGTCCGGCAACACCCGGTAGCTCTGCTGGTTGTCGATCAGATTGGCGACCATGATCTGGTCGAGCACCTGCTCGTGCACCGTCGGGTTGAGGATTGGCGCGAGCGCCTCGACGCGGCGGTCGAGGTTGCGCTGCATCAGGTCGGCCGACGAGATATAGACCTTCGCCCTGGGATGCGGCAGGCCGTGGCCCGCGCCGAAGGCGTAGATGCGCGCATGCTCCAGAAAGCGCCCGATGATCGACTTGACGCGGATGTTGTCGGAGAGCCCGGGCACGCCCGGGCGCAGGCAGCAGATGCCGCGCACCACGAGGTCGATCGACACGCCCGCCTGGCTCGCGCGGTAGAAGGCGTCGATGATCTCGGGATGGACCAGCGAGTTGCATTTCGCCCAGATCGCCGCGCGCTTGCCCTGCTTCGCGAAGGCGATCTCCTCGTCGATGTGCTGCAAAAGCTGGCTCTTGAGCGAGATCGGCGACACCGCCATCAGTTCGAGCCCTTCGGGCTCGGCGTAGCCGGTGATGTAGTTGAAGATGCGCGAGACGTCGCGCCCCACCGCGGGATCGGCCGTGAAGAAGGAGATGTCGGTGTAGATCTTCGCGGTGATCGGGTGGTAGTTGCCGGTGCCGACATGGCAGTAGGTGGCGAGCCCGCCGGCCTCGCGGCGCACCACCATCGACAGCTTGGCGTGGGTCTTGAGCTCGATGAAGCCGAACACCACCTGCACGCCGGCGCGCTCAAGGTCGCGCGCCCAGCGGATGTTGGCGGCCTCGTCAAAGCGGGCCTTGAGCTCGACGAGCGCGGTCACCGACTTGCCGGCCTCGGCCGCCTCGATCAGGGCCCGCACGATCGGGCTGTCCGACGAGGTGCGGTAGAGCGTCTGCTTGATCGCGACGACGTTCGGATCGGCCGCCGCCTGGTTCAGGAACTGCACCACGACGTCGAAGGATTCATAAGGGTGGTGGACGACGAGGTCTTTCTGCTTGATGGCCGCGAAGCAGTCGCCGCCATTGTCGCGCAGGCGCTCGGGAAAGCGCGGGTTGTAGGGCTTGAACTTGAGCTCGGGCCGGTCGAGCCCGACGATCTCCGACAGGTCGCTCAGCGCCAGCATGCCGTCGAGGACGGAGACCTCGCCAGGCTCGACGTCGAGATCCTGCTCCACGAAGGCGCGCAGCTCCTCGGGCGTCGCGCTGTCGAATTCGAGACGGATGACCGAGCCGAGACGGCGGCGCTTGAGCGCGGTCTCGAACAGAAGGACGAGATCCTCCGCCTCCTCCTCGACTTCGAGGTCGCTGTCGCGGATGACGCGGAAGAGCCCGGCGCCGCGCACGCGATAGCGCGGAAAGAGCTTGTGCGTGAACATCGCGATGACATGCTCGACCGCGACGAAGCGCTGGCCGGGATGACATTCATGCGCGGGCAGGCGCACGAAGCGCTGGATCTTGGTCGGCAGGCGGATCAGCGCCTTGGAGATCTTGTGGTCGGCGCTCGCGAGTTCGAGCGCGATCGAAAGCCCGAAATTCGGAATGAAGGGGAACGGATGCGCCGGGTCGATGGCGAGCGGCGTCAGCACCGGAAACACATGGGCCAGAAAATATTGCTCGAGCCACGCCCTGTCGACGTCGTCGAGGCCGCCGGGATCGGCGAGCACGATGCCGACTTCGGACAATTCGCCGCGCAGCTCGCGCCAGCGGCGCTGCTGCTCGACCGTCAGCAGCGAGGCGCGCTCCCTGATCCGCGCGAGCTGCTGGGTCGGAACGAGCCCGTCTTCCGAAGGCGTCATGACGCCCTCGCGCACCTGCCCGCGCAGGCCGGCGACGCGAACCATGAAGAACTCGTCGAGATTGGTCGCCGAAATGGCCACGAAGCGCAGCTGCTCGAGCAGCGGATGATTGCGGTTCGAGGCCTCCTGCAGGACGCGCCAGTTGAATTCGAGCCAGGACAGCTCGCGGTTCACGAAGCGGCGCGGCGACTGGTGGATGTCCGAATCGCGCATGCCCTCGTCGATCGCGCGCTCCGGCAGCGGCGCCGGGCCGGCTTCGTCGGCGATGGCCGCGGCGGTGGCGAAATCGGGCTCGGCGGCGATCTCGATCTCGGTGTCGAACACGTCGGCGTCGTCGCCTTCGGCCGGCAGCACGATCATGGCTTCGACCGTTTCCGGCTCGGCCGGCGCGTCGGGCTGGGTCCGGCCGCGCGCCGTGCGCCGCCCGCCGTCCGGCCGCTTCGCCGGCGGCCTTGAAGGGTCTTCGACTTCCGACGTCATGTGCGGCTTCCTTTTTTGAACGTCTTTGCGCGAGCGCTGGCGCGTCGGTCGACAAGACCCTGGCGCCTGCGCCCTGCCGCAGCCGAAATCCGGCTGGCCCGAAGCCCGCCCGAACCGAGACTTGGCTGGATTAGCCGAATAAGTGGCCTTAATTCATGACGTTTACACGACATTTGAACGAATGGCGGCCGGAACGCGCGCTTTCCTCGCCCGCCCCTCAGCGCCCGCCCCTCAGCGCCCGTCGCCGGCGTCGCGCGGGCGCCCCGCCTGCCAGGTCAGGAAAAAATAGACCACGATCAGGACGACGTCGCCGACGATCCAGAAGCGCGGCGTAAAGTTCGGCACGGCGAAGACGGCGCCGATCTGCGCGATCGCGCTCAAAAGCCACAGCACGCCGCCCCAGGGCGTCGCGAGCCACAGCCCCACCGAGGCGACGAGGTCGAGCACCGCGAAGAACGCCGTCGCCACGGCGAAGCTCACGCCAAACGTCTCGAAAATCGGCTCGGACGGAGTCAGGATCGCCGCCCAGCTCGACAGGCCCTGGACCATCCACACGACGGCGAGCGCGCGCATGAACAGCACCAGCGCGAGCGCCCAGTGCGAGCGCTCCTGCTCGCCGCGGCTTTCGCCGAGCCTGATCGGCGCCGAGCCCGAAGGCGGCTTCTCGCGCTCGGCCCGCTCCTCGCGACGCGACAGGAAGGTCATCCCGCGAGCGCCGTCTTGCGCGTGAAGGAGAGCTCCTCGTCGAGCGGGGCGAAATAGGCGTCGATCTCGGCCTGAGTCGGCGCGTCGAGCCCGGCCGGGCGCCATTGCGGCTTGTGGTCCTTGTCGACGATCACGGCGCGCACGCCTTCATAATAGTCATGGCCGGCGAGAATACGCTGGGCGATGCGGAATTCGAGGCGCAGCGCGTCCTCGAGCGCGAGCCCCGCGCCCATGCGCATCTGGCGCAGCGCGACGGCGAGGCTCGTCGGCGACTTGGCGCGCATCGCCTCAAGCGCGGCGCGCGCGAAGTCCGACGGGTCGGCCGCGAGCCGCGCGGCGATGTCGGCGATCGAGTCCGCGCCGAAGCAGCGCTCGATCGTCGCGCGGTCGGCCTCGAGCGCGGCGGCGGGGGCTGTCGCCGATTCCGCGCCGATCGCGGCGGCGGCCTCCTCTCCCGCGCACAGGCGGTCGAGCAGGGCGTCGTGGCGCGCCGTGGGGACATGGGCGGTCGCAAGCCCCAGCGCGACCATGTCGCCCGTCGCGATCCGCGCGGCGGTGAGGCCGAGATAGGCGGCGATCGCCCCGCCCGCGCGCGGCAGGAAGCTCGTCGCCCCGACGTCCGGAAAGAAGCCGATGCCGGTCTCGGGCATGGCGAAGGTGATTCTGTCTCCCGCGACGCAATGGCGGGCGTTGACCGAAAGGCCCGCGCCGCCGCCCATGACCACTCCGTCGACGAGCGCGACGACCGGCTTGGCGAAGCGCGCGATGCGACGGTCGAGATTGTATTCGTCGTGGAAGAAGGCGACCTGCTCCGCGCGCCTCCCGGCCCTGCCGAGTTCATAGAGCGCGCGGATGTCGGCCCCGGCGCAGAAGGCGCGCCCGCCCGCGCCGCGGACGGCGACGCTCGCGACGGCGGAGTCGCGCTCCCATCGGTCCATCGCTTCGGCGAGCGCGACGATCATGCCGGCGGTCAGCGCGTTCAGCGCGGCCGGTCGATTCAGCGTCGCGACGCCGCAGGCGCCGCGGGTTTCGATGACGACTTCGCTCTCGCTCATCGCGTCCTCCCTTTGGACGCTGGCTTAGCCCCGCCTCCGCCGCGGCGTCAACGCGGGGTCGGCCGAAAGGCCCGCGCCGCCCGCGCCTTGCCCGCGCCGTCCCGCCTGCGTATATCAGATTATCGTGGCGTCCGACGCCTGAGCGTCGGCCTTGAGGGTTCGTTTCGTTGCGTCTGTCGCGCTCCGGCCAAACGTCCGTTGTTCGCCGCTTCGTCGCTTTTGCGGCGTTGGCCGCGATTGCGGCCTTCCTGCTGGCCGGCGCGGGCGCGTGCCCCGGCCACGCCGGCGCGCGCGTCGCAGACGCGCATGTTCAGGGCGCTCATATCGAGGGCGCTCAGATCGACGGCGCTCAGGTCCAGAGCGCCGCGGCGGCCGCGATTCCCCATCATGGCGCTCCCGACGGCGACGGGTCCAAGTCGCCCCACTCCAAGTCGCCCCACTCCGAGACGCCCGACTCCAAGACGCCCGGCACCAAGACGCCCGGCCTTCAGGGCGCGGACGCGCATTGCTGCGCGAGCTTCGTTCCCTCGCGCCCCGCGGCCGGCCTCGCCCTCGTCGCGCCGCGTCCGGCCGCCGTTTTTCGGCTCAGGGCCATTCTCGGCGCGCCCGACGCCGAGACGCGCGGCCTGATGCGCCCGCCCCGGCCTCTCTCCGCCGTCTGAAGCCCGCGCCCGGCCTCAAGCCGCGGCGCGGTTTCGCGTCGCGTCGAGAAAAGGCCGCGTCTGATGTTTCTGTCCGCCCTCCCCTTCGCCGCCGAGGCGCTTCGCCGCGGCCCGTTCCGTTTTCCGCGCCGTTTTTCGCGCGCGGCCCTCGGCCTGCTGCTTGTCGCCCTCGCCGGCCCGGCCCTCGCCCATGGCGGCGACGACCATGGCCATGAGCAGCCCGCGGCCGCCGCGCCCCGCCTCGCCGCCCATTCGGCGCGCCATGAGCTCGTCGCCGTCGTCGGCGAAGGCCGGCTGACGATCTGGCTCGACCATTTCGACAGCAACGCGCCGGTCGGGGACGCGGCCATAACGGTCTCGATCGACGGCGCGACGCCGCGCCCGGCGAGGGCCGGCCCCGAGGCGGTTTACACGCTCCTGTCGCCGCAGGTCTCGCCGGAGCGCGCCTTCGAGGCGGTTTTCGACGTCGCGTCGCGCTCCGGCGACGACCGGCTCGAAGGCGATTTCCATCCCGAATCCGGGCAAAAGATCGCGCCCGCCCGCGCGCCGGCTCCGTGGCGCGCCGACCTCGACCGGCCGCTTCTTCTCGCCTTGGTCTTCGCGTCGGGCTTCGCCGTCGCGCTCGCTCTGGCGAGGCCGCGCCGCGCCGGCGCCGCCACGGCCCTGGCGCTCGCGCTCCTTGCGGCGCTCGGCGCCGTCGCCCTCGCTCAAGACGGCGACGCCGGCCACGATGACGAGCCGCAAGAGGCTCACGCGGCAACCCCGCCCCTTCCGCGCGACGCGCCCAAACGGCTGCCTGACGGCGCGCTGTTCGTGCCCAAGGTCTCGCAACGTCTGCTTGAGGTGCGCACGACCGTCGCCCGGTCCGGGCCGGCGCAAAAAGCCTTCCGGCTGAGCGGGCGCGTGATCGCCGACCCCAACCGTTCGGGGCTGGTGCAGAGCGTCAACGGCGGGCGCGTCGTCGCTCCGCCGGAGGGGCTGCTGCCGCGCCTTGGCCAGAAGGTCGCGCGCGGCGAGATTCTGGCCGGAATCGAGCCCATGCTGCCGCTCGCCGACCGCACCACCATCGCCGAAAAGGTCGGCGACATCGAGCAGCAGATCGCCGCCGCCGAGACGAAGCTGCGGCGGTTGCGCCCCCTCGCCGAGCGCGGCTCGACGCCGAAAAGCCAGCTGATCGACGTCGAGATCGAGATCGCCGGGCTGAAGCGGCGCCGCGACATCGTGGGCCAGATCCGCGCCGCGCCGGAAGTTTTGCGCGCGCCCGTCGACGGCGTGATTTCGGCGGCGAAGGCGGTCCCTGGCCAGGTCGCGCAGGCGCAGGACATCCTGTTTGAAGTCGTCGACCCGGCGAGCCTCAGGGTCGAAGCTTTCGCCTATGGCGAGATTGACCCTTCGGCGATCGTCGAGGCGACCGCGACGACCGACGGCGGCGCGGCCCTGACGCTGCGCCCGCTCGGGTCGAGCCGCGCTTTGCAGGCGCAGGCGAGCGTCGCGCATTTTTCCGTCGAGGACCCGCCGGCGGTTCTCAACGTCGGCCAGAAGGTCATGGTTTTCGCACGCACGCGCGAGGCTTACGACGCGATCCTGCTGCCGCGCGAAGCGGTCGTGCGCGACGACTTCGGCCTGCCGCAGGTGTTCGTGCACGAAGGGCCGGAGCGTTTCGCGCCCCGCCCGGCGCGCGTCGCCCCCTTCGACGCCGAACGCGTCGCCGTCCATGGCGGGATCAACGAGGGCGAGCGCGTCGTGACGCGCGGCGCCTCGCTCGTCAACCAGATCCGGTGAGGGCGCGGCGATGTTCAGCGCGATCGTTTCGGCGAGCCTGAAGCGCCGGGTTCTGGTGCTTGCGGCCGCCCTGCTGCTTGTCGGCTACGGCGCCTTTCTCGCGCCGCGCCTGCCCGTCGACGTCCTGCCCGACCTCAACCGGCCGACCGTCACGCTGATGACCGAGGCTCCGGGGCTCGCCCCGCAGGAGGTCGAACAGCTCGTCAGCTTTCCCGTCGAGACCGCCATGAACGGCATGCCGGGCGTGCGCCGCGTGCGCTCGGTCTCGGGCGTCGGCCTCTCGGTCGTCTATGTCGAATTCGACTGGGACACGGACCTCTTCCGGGCGCGCCAGCTCGTCGCCGAGCGCCTCGCCCTGATCCGCGACCAGCTGCCGCCCACGGCGCGGCCGCAGATGGGGCCGATCTCGTCCATCATGGGCGAGATCCTGCTCGTCGCCGTCACGGGCGAGGCGCTGTCGCCGATGGAGGCGCGCGAGCTCGCCGATTTCGTCATCAGGCCGCAGCTCCTGACCCTGCCCGGCGTCGCGCAGGTCATTCCCATGGGCGGCGAGGTCCGCCAGTACCGCGTCACGCCCGACCCCGCCGCCCTGCGCGGCCTCGACGTCACGCCGGCCCAGATCGAGGCGGCGATCGCGCGTTTCGGCGCCAACACCGGCGGCGGCTTCGTCGACCAGCACGGGCGCGAATATCTGATCCGCAACCTCGGGCTGACGCGCCGCCTCGAAGACCTTGCCGGCGCCGTGGTCGAGGTGCGGCGCGGGCAGGCCGTGCTGCTGAAGCAGGTCGCCCGCGTCGACTTCGCGGCGCGCCCCCGGCGCGGCGCGGCGGGCTTTCAGGGCGAGCCCGCCGTGATCGTCTCGGTGCAGAAGCAGCCCGGCGCCGACACGGTCGCGCTCACCCGCCGCGTCGAGGCCGTCCTCGCCGACGTCGAGCGCACGCTGCCAAACGGCGTCAGGACGACGGCCGTGCTGTTCCGCCAGGCGGATTTCATCGAAGCCTCGATCGGCAACGTCGAACGCGCGCTGATCGAGGCGACGGGCGTCGTCGCCGTCGTGCTGCTCCTGTTTCTCGCCAACCTGCGCGCCGCGGCCATCTCGCTGACGGCGATCCCGCTCTCGCTGCTCGCCACGGCGGCGGCGTTCAGCGCCTTCGGCCTCACCATCAACACCATGACGCTCGGCGGGCTCGCCATCGCCATCGGCGAGCTTGTCGACGACGCGGTCGTCGACGTCGAGAACATTTTGCGCCGGCTCGGAGAGAACGCGGCGCGGCCCGATCCGCGCCCGGCGCTCGAGGTCGTCGCCATGGCCTCGCAGGAAGTGCGCTCGGGCGTCGTCTACGCCACCCTGATCGTGATCGCGGCGTTCGTTCCGCTGTTCGCCCTGTCGGGCATGGAGGGGCGGCTGTTCGCCCCGCTCGGGGCGGCCTACATCGTCTCGATCCTCGCGAGCCTGCTCGTCTCGGTCACCGTGACGCCGGTCCTGTCCTATTACCTTCTCGCCGGCCGGCCGCGCAGGCGCGAGGGCGACGCGCCGCTCGCGCGCGCGCTGAAGCGGGTCTATGCGCGCGCGCTTCAAACCGCGCTCACGCAAAGGGGCGCCCTGTTTCTCGCCGGCGGCCTCGCCGTGGCGGCGTCGGTCGCTGGAGCCGCGTTTTTGCCGCGCGCCTTCCTGCCGCCGTTCAACGAGGGCTCGTTCGTCGTCACGCTCCAGCTTCAGCCAGGCGTCTCGCTCGCCGAATCGGACCGGCTCGGCCGCGCGGCGGAGCGCCTGGCCGCGCAGATTCCCGACGTCGCGACGGTCGGGCGGCGGACCGGGCGCGCCGAGCTCGACGAACACGCCGAAGGCGTCCATTCGTCCGACCTCGACGTCGCGCTGAAGCGCCCGCATCGGCGCAAGGAGGAAATTTCCGCCGACATAAGGGCGTCGCTCGCGCCCCTGCCCGTCTCGATCAACATCGGCCAGCCGATCGGCCACCGGCTCGACCACATGCTGTCGGGCGTGCGCGCCGAGATCGCGCTAAAAATCTTCGGCGACGACCTCGACACGCTGCGCGACCTTGCCGAAACGCTGCGCCGGCGCCTTGTCGACGTTCCGGGCCTCGTCGACCTTCAGGTCGAGAAGCAGACCCTCACGCCGCAGCTTCGCGTCCGCGTCGACCATGAGCGCGCCGCCCTCCACGGGCTGACGCCGGGAGCCGTGACCGAAGGGCTCGAAGCGCTCTCTGGCGGGCGCGTGGTCTCGCAGATCGTCGAGGGCAATCGCCGCTTCGACGTGGTACTGCGGCTCGCCGACGCCGACCGCTCGACGGCGGGCCTCTCCGACCTGCTGATCCCGACGCCGACCGGCCATGCGCCGCTGCGCCTCGTCGCCGACGTCGACGAGACCGAGGGGCCGAACCAGATCCTGCGCGAGAACGCGCAGCGGCGCATCGTCGTGCTCGGCAACGGCGACGGGCGCAGGGACATGGCCGCGATCGCGCGCGACGTCGAGCGCATCCTCGCCGAAACGCCGACGCCGGCCGGCTATCGCATGAGCCTCGAAGGCGCCTTCGAGGCGCAGGCCGAGGCGGCGAAGCAGATCGGCGCGCTGTCGCTCGTCTCGTTCGCGCTGATCTTCGTCCTGCTCATGCAGCGCTATCGCTCGCCGGCGCTGGCGCTGATGGTGCTTTCGAGCGTCCCGCTCTCGCTGATCGGCGCGGTCGCGGCGCTGAACCTCGCGGGCCTGCCGCTGTCGGTCGCCTCCATGGTGGGCTTCATCACGCTCGCGGGCGTTTCGGCGCGCAACGGCGTGCTGAAGATCAGCCATTACGTCAATCTCGCCCTGCATGAGGGCGAGCGCTTCGGCCCCGCGCTGATCGTGCGCGGCAGCCTCGAACGCATGACGCCGGCGCTGACGACCGCGCTGTCGGCGGGGCTCGCGCTCACGCCGCTGCTTCTCGGCGCGGACGAGCCGGGACGCGAGATCCTGCATCCTGTGGCGGCGACGATCTTCGGCGGCCTCGTCAGCGCGACGCTGATCGACGCCTTTCTGACGCCGGCGCTGTTTTTGACGTTCGGCCGCAAGCCGCTGGCGCGCATCCTCGCGGCCGAGGCAGGCGGACGCCGGAACGGCGCGGCGGCGGAGGCCTATTGACGGGCGCCGCCAAGTCCAGGGACCGCGCCGGCGAGCGTCTCATGACATCTTGACGAGCGTCTCATGACATCTTGAAACGACTGGAGCGGGTGAAGGGAATCGAACCCTCGTATTCAGCTTGGAAGGCTGCTGCTCTACCATTGAGCTACACCCGCGCAGCCGCGGTCTTACGCGATTTTCGCGGCCAAAGTCAAAGCCTCACCTCGATCGGCAGGCAGGGCTGCGCGGGCGGCTGCGAGAAGGCCAGCAGCTGCGCGCTCTGGCGTTCGAGCAGGGTCAGCTTGGACGACACCGCGTCACGGATGCGCGTCCATTGCTCGCGCTCCGGCCCCGCGCCCGCCACCGCGAGATTGAGCCAGACATAGGCCATCACGTAATCCTGCGGCACGCCCTGCCCTTTGTCATACATGAGGCCGAGCTGATATTGCGCGTTGGCGAGGCCCTGGTTGGCGGCGCAGCGGTACCATGACGCCGCGACCACGAAATTCTGCGGCACGCCCTGGCCCTGCGCATACATATGGCCGAGATAGGCCTGCGCCGCGGCGTCGCCGGCGACGGCGTGCGGCAGGAAGATTTCCGCCGCCCTGACGTAATTGCGCGCGGCGGCCGCCCTGCGCCCCTGCTCCATCGACTGCGCGAGCGCGCAGGCGCAGCCAAGGACCAGCGCCGCGCCAATGGCGAGACATTGCGCGGACAGCCGTTTCATGAAGGGCTCCAGACGCCGAAGGCGCCGCTCTGCGCGAGCCAGCCGAGCCAGATCGCGGGCGCGAAGAACAGGCCGAAGGGAAGCCGCGTCAGGCGGTCGAGACGCCGGCCGGAAACATGAAGCGCGGCGCAGGCCAGAAGCGCGGCGAGGGCCGCGAGCTCCACGGCGAGCGGGACGATCGTCCAGCCGAGCCAGACGCCGGCGACGGCGGCGAGCTTGACGTCGCCAAGGCCGAGCCCCTCGCGCCCGCGCCAGAGGCGATAGAGCGCGCGCAGGCCGAGAAAGGCGAGGCCGAGCGCCGCGCCGCGCGCCGCGGCTTCGGCCATCGCCGCGCCCGGGGCGTAAGGCGCGTCGACCGCCGCCGCCGCGAAGCCCAGCGCCGCCATGGCGAGGTTGAGCTCGTCGGGAATGATGAAGGCGCGCGCGTCCGTGACGGCGGCGGCGAGGGC
>NZ_JBGAHM010000053.1:0-17162 GCF_044226135.1 Methylocella sp.
CCTCTTCGGGCGCTCGCGCCACGAAATCGGCGTTGGCGAGCTTGGCGGCGATCTTCTTCGCCTCCGCCCCGCATTTGCCGATCTCCTTGGCGAGCCGCGCCTTTTCGGCCGAAAAATCGATCACCCCGGCGAGCGGCAGCGCCGCGGCGGCGCCGCGCACGATGAATTGCGCCGCCTCGCCCGGCGCTTCGGCCGCAAAGGACACGCCCGAAAGGCGCGCCAGCCGGCGCAGGGTCTCGTCCCAGAGGCGCGCGCGCGCCTCGACCTCCGCCGCCGCCGCCACCAGCACGAGCGGAATCTGCGCGCCGGCCGGCGCGTTCATCTCGGAGCGCACCGACCGGATTTCCGAAATGAGCTCGATGAGCCAGCCGATCTCGGCCTCGGCCCGCGGCGCCTCGAGCCCCGCAAGATCGGGCCATGCGGCGAGCGCCAGCACGCTCGCGCGCGGGCGCCCGGGCGGCGCCTTGACCGCCCAGAGCTCCTCGGTGAGGAAGGGCATGAAAGGATGCAGCAGCTTCAAAATCTGGTCGAAGACGAAGGCCGTGGTCGCCCGCGTCTCGTCCTTGGCCGCGCCGTCCTCGCCCTGCAGCAGCGGCTTGGCGAGTTCGAGATGCCAGTCGCAGAAGACGTTCCACACGAAGCGATAGGCGGCGTTCGCCGCGTCGTTGAAGCGGTAGCCCTCGATCGCCGCCGCGGTCTCGGCGCAGGCCTTCGCGGCCTCGCCGAGAATCCACGCGTTGAGCGTCTCCTTCACGCCGCGCGGGTCGAAGCCGTCGACGAGGGCGCAGCCGTTGATCTCGGCGAAGCGCGCCGCGTTCCAGATCTTGGTCGCGAAATTGCGGTAGCCCTCGACGCGCTCTTTGGCGAGCTTCACGTCGCGCCCCTGCGCGGCCATCGCCGCCATGGTGAAGCGCAGCGCGTCGGCGCCATACTGGTCGATCAGCTCGAGCGGGTCGATGACGTTGCCTTTCGACTTCGACATCTTGGCGCCCCTGGCGTCGCGCACCAGGGCGTGGAGATAGACGTCGCGGAACGGGACCTCGCCCATGAAATGCAGGCTCATCATCATCATCCGGGCGACCCAGAAGAAAATGATGTCGAAGCCCGTGACGAGGACGCTGGTCGGATAGTAACGGGCGAGCTCCGGCGTCTCCTGCGGCCAGCCGAGCGTCGAGAACGGCCACAGCGCCGAAGAAAACCAGGTGTCGAGCACGTCCTCGTCGCGCGTCAGCGCGGTCGGCGCGCCATAATGGGCCTTCGCCGCCTCAAGCGCCTCGGCCTCGCTCGCCGCCACGAACGCCTTTCCGTCCGGCCCGTACCAGGCCGGGATCTGGTGGCCCCACCAGAGCTGGCGCGAGACGCACCAGGGCTCGATGTTCTCGAGCCAGTCGAAATAGGTCTTTTCCCAGTTTTTGGGGTGGAAGACGGTCTTGCCTTCGCGCACGGCGGCGAGCGCGGGCCCGGCCAGCGTCTTGGCGTCGACATACCACTGGTCGGTCAGCCAGGGCTCGATCACGGCGTTCGAGCGGTCGCCGTGCGGGACCATATGCGGATGCGGGTCGACGCCTTCGAGCAGGCCGCGCGCCTCCATCAGCGCCACGACTTTTTCACGCGCGGCCTCGCGGCTGAGGCCGTCGAGCGCCAGAATGTCGGGGTCGGGCGCGGCGCCCTGCGCGAAAGCCTCGTTTCCGGCGAGCGTCAGCTTCGCCTCGGCGTCGAGCACGTTGATGAGCCCGAGGCCGTGGCGGCGGCCGACCTCGAAATCGTTGAAGTCATGCGCCGGCGTGATCTTCACCGCGCCGGTCCCCTTTTCGGGGTCGGAGTAATCGTCGGCGACGATCGGAATGAGCCGGCCGACGAGCGGCAGACGCGCGCGCGCGCCATGCAGGCGCAGATAGCGTTCGTCGGCCGGATTGACGGCGATTCCCGTGTCGCCGAGCATGGTTTCGGGCCGCGTCGTCGCGACCGTGACGAATTCGCCGGTCTCGCGGCCGTCGCCGTCGACCAGCGGATATTTGAAGCGCCACAGGAAGCCCTTGGTCTCGACCTGCACAACCTCGAGGTCGGAAATGGCGGTGAGGAGCTTCGGGTCCCAGTTGACGAGGCGCTTGTCGCGATAGATCAGCCCCTCGCGGTGAAGCTGCACGAACACCTTGACGACGGCGGCCGAAAGCCCTTCGTCCATGGTGAAGCGCTCGCGCGACCAGTCGCAGGAGGCGCCGATGCGCTGGAGCTGCTCGGCGATGGCGCCGCCCGAGGCGGCCTTCCAGGTCCACACGCGCTCAAGGAATTTCGCGCGGCCGAGATCGCGCCGGCCGGGCTCGCCCTTCTCCGCGAGCTGGCGCTCGACGACCATCTGCGTGGCGATGCCGGCGTGGTCCATGCCCGGCTGCCAGAGCACGTCGTCGCCGCGCATGCGGCGGTAGCGGGCGAGCACGTCCTGCAGCGTCGCGTTGAGCGCATGGCCCATATGCAGCGAGCCGGTGACGTTGGGCGGCGGGATCACGATCGAGAAGGGCGGCGCGGCGGCGCGGTCGGCGCGGCCTGACCTGAAGGCGTCGGCCTCGCGCCAGAGCGCGGCGACGCGGCCTTCGACCGCAGCGGGATCGAAAGTCTTGTCCATCATCGAGACGTCGTTTCGTCGGCTAGGGCGTCCGGCCAAAGAGCCGCGGCTGTTCGGATGAGGCGGACGCGTCGGACCAATGGGTTGAGGCGCGCCGGCGAGCCTAGCGCGTCATTTCGCCGTCAGCGATGGCCCAGCCGCGCGCAAAAGGCAAGCGGGCCGCCGCGCGCGAGACGCAAAGGCAGCAAGAAAGAGCGCAGGCGCAGGCCGGGCTGCGGCCGCTCAGACGCCCTGCGCCGTCATGCGCTCGATCTCCTCGCGTACGAGCCGCTCGACGAGCGGCGGCAGATGCGCGTCGAGCCAGGCCGTGAGGAGCGGGCGCAGCTCCTCCCGCGTCATCGCCAAAATCACCTCGGACCGCTCGGCGAAACGGCTGGCGATCAGCGCATTGAAGGCGCCGGCGACGCTCGAGGCGGTCTCGCGCGAGGCGAGCGGCTCGTCGGACGGCGTCCGCGCGTCGGCGGCGGGCTCCGGGACCTCGCCGGCGAACAGCGCCTGGTCCTCGGCGATGATGCGGCGGATCGAGGCCAATATATCCTCCATGGACGGCTCCCGGGCGCGGGTTTCTGCGGAAGCCTCGACGGATTGGGCTGCGGTCATGCCCTGTCGCTCTCTGAAATCTGGACGGGCCTTGCGCCCCTGAACGCGCCGCCGACTCGCGACGCCGCCCGGCTTGACGTCGGCGAGGTTAGGCGCAGCCGCCCCCCGCTGGCAAGCCGCGAAAGCCGGCCTGCACAGCGAAAGAGGGCGTCAGGAGCGCGGCGACGCGGTGGGCGTCAGCGCCCGTCCGGCGTGCGCAGCCCGATCCATTTGTCGCGCACCTGATCGAAATGGACGGTCGGATCATAGGCCGCGACGTTGAGGCTGAGATTGGCCGCCGAAAGCTTGCCGATCGCCGCCATCACCGCATAGGAGGCGACGACCCGGTCGCGCTGCGCGGTGACCAGGCTGACGCGCGTGTTGAGCAGCACCTGCTGCTGGTAAAGGACGTCGAAGGTGGTGCGCTGGCCGACCTTCGCCTCCTCGCGCACGCCGTCGAGCGCGATTTCGGCGGCGCGCACCGCCGCCTGCGCCGACTGGATCACGGCGCGGGAGGTGTCGAGCTGGCCCCACGACGAGACCACCGCGGCGCGGACGTAATCGCGCTGCAGGTCGGCCTGCAGCCGGGCCTGCGACAGCTGCTCCTTGGCCTGGCGCACGCGCGCGTCGACGGAGCCGCCGGTGTAGATCGGCACGGTGAGCTGGCCGACGATGGCGCCGTTGAGGAGCGTGCCGTTGCGCGTGCCCTGATAATCGGTGAAGCGCTGCACGCTGCCGGTGATCGACAGATTGGGATAAAGCTCAGCCTCGATGATGCGGACCTGGGCCTCGGCGGAGTCGACCGCATGCAGAAACGCCTGAATCGCCGGATGCTCGCTGAGCGCCAGCGCGACCGCGGAGGTCTGCGACTTCGGCAGCAGCGCCTCGATGGTGCGCGCGGGCTCGAGCCGCGTCGGCTCGACGCCGATGATCTGGCGGAAGCTGGCGATGCTGGACTGGAGCAGCGCCTGCGCCGTGAAATATTCGGAGCGCGAATTGGCGAGGCTCGCCTCGGCCTGCGCGACGTCGGTGCGGGTCACCTCGCCGACGTTGAAGCGGTCGCGGGTCTGGCGCAGCTGCTCTTCGAGCACGGTGATGTTGTTGCGGCGCAGCTCGAGCACGGCGGTGTCGCGCAGCACGTTCATATAGGCGGTGGCGCCGCTCTGCAGGACGCTCTGCTCGGTGTTGCGCAGCTGCTCGCGGGAGCTCAGGACGCCTGATTCGGCCTGCCGGACCGAGTTCAGCGTGCGGTTCGCGTCGAACAGGTTCTGGCTCACGCTGACGCCGATCGTGCTCGGCGCGGTCACGCCGTTGAGGCGCGAGCCGGCCGAACGCAGGTCGAGATAATTGGCGCCGACCTGCCCGACGGCCGAGGCCTGCGGCCGCCAGCCGGCGCTCGCGCGCGGGATGTTTTCATCGGAGGCGCGCACGCCGGCGCGCTGCTGGTTGAGGTCCGGGTTGCCGACATAGGCGCGGGCGAGCGCGCTCGACATGGTTTCGGCGTCGGCGCCGGAAGCAAGACACAGCCAGCCGAACACGGCCGCAGCGGCGCTCCGGCGCGCCGCCCCGTGGCGTCGCGAACGGACGGTGCTGGTGGTGTGCGAGGCGTCGAACAAGCGCGTGATTCCCATCCTGTCGGCCGCGCCCCCTCGCGCGGCCCGCGACGTCGCCGCCGTCCCCACACGGCGGCGCTCAAGTTTATCGCCTGATTTGGGCGCAAAGCCGGCGCGGCTTTCGCCGATCGGCGGCTCAGGTGAACGTGAAGGCGTCGGCGGCCCGGAATTCCTCGAGCGTCGGATGCACGGCGTCGAACAGGATGCGCGCGCCGACCGCGCCGCCGGCGCGGTCGTGGCGCACGGCCTTCGACGAGCCGTCGTCGAGACGCTGGATGGCGACGAGCCGGCCGCCCTCCGCAAGCTGGTCGAGCAGCGGATCGAGACGGGCGGCGACGGCGCCGTCGACGAGAATGACGTCGAAAGGCGCCCTCGCCGACGCGCCGGCGACAAGCGGCGCCTCGATCACCTTGACCGCTCCGAGGCCGGCCGATTCGAGATTGGCGCGCAGCGCCGCGGCGAGGACGGAGTCGGATTCAAGCGCGGTCGTCTCGGCGGCGAGGCCGGCGACGAGCGCCGTGGAATAGCCCGGCGCGGCGGCGACCACCAAAACCCGGTCGGTCGGCTCGATCCGCGCGCCCTGGATGAGGCGGGCGAGCACCAGAGGCGGCAGCAGCGTGCGGCGCGCCCCGCCCTCTCCCTCGAGCGGCAGGGCGGCGTCGGAATAGGCGAGCGGGAACAGGCGTTCAGGAAGAAAACGCTCGCGCGGAACCTCGAGCATACGGGCGAGGACGGCGGCGTCCGTGACGTCGAAGGTCTTGATCTGGCGATCGACCATGGTGCGCCGCAGTTCGGCGGAAGGATCCGCCAGGGCCCCTGAAACGGCTTCGTCCTGCATATCGTCTATATCCTTGCCGTGTCTTCTCGAAGATATATGGCGCGCGCCAAAGCCTGTCCATGCGGACCGCCGGCGGCCTGAAGCATTCTTGCGCAGGTGTGGCTTTCGCAACGCATGCGGCGCAAAAAACGGGACGGCGCGAGAATCGCCCCGACGCGCCGGCGCGCCCTACTCCGCCGGCTTCAGGCGCGCGTTACATTGACTGTAATAGCCGCCGCCCTTCGAGATCCAGCGCAAGCCGCCGTTGGAGTCGGTCGCCTTGTTGGCGTGGTACTGGTCGAGGCAGGTCTTGCGGCGCGCGACGCCCGGTTTTTCATTGGCGTAGGACGAAGACACCGCCGTCGGGAAGACCGCCGCGCCGCCTGCGCCCGTCGCCGCCGCGGACGGCCGGCCCGGCGCGGGCCTGGCGGCGGCGGGCGCCGGGGGAGACGCCGGGGCCGGAGAGGCCGGAGCCGCCGTCGGAGCTGGCGCAGGGGGCGCTTCGGGGGCGGCGCCCCGCGCTTCGGCCGCGCATCGGCTGTAGAACTGCGGCCAGGTCAGGCCGCCGAGCGTCCCGCCCGCCTTGGCCGCCTGGTATTTCTCGGAGCAGGCGGAGCGGACCGACTGGGCCGAGGCGGGCGCTGCGGCGAAAGCGGCGGCGGCGAGGCCAAAGGCGGCGACGGCGGCGAGCCGGCCGGCATGAACGCGCAAGGCTGCAGGAAACATGGATTCGCTCCCTTGAACGGCGGAGCGGCCGCGCGCCGCCCTGCGCGCGCATGCGATTCGCGACGTCCGCCGACGACGGCGACTGTCACGCGAATCCGCCGAAGCGTCAATTTCGACGTGCGTGCGCCGGCGCCCGGCGCGAGGGAACGAGACGCCGCGCGAAGGCGCGAAGAAAAGAGAAGGCGCAAAGAAAAAGGCCGCCCGCGCTGAAGCGGACGGCCTTCAAAAGACAGACGGCGAAACGCGTCAGAGCTGGCCGCTGGCGGCGGCGGCGACTTCGGCGGCGAAGTCGCTCTCCTGCTTCTCGACGCCCTCGCCAAGAGCGAAGCGCACGAAGCCCGCGAGCTTGACCGGCGCGCCGGCCGCCTTCTCGGAGTCCTTGACGACCTGGCCGATGGTCTTACCCGCGTGCTCGGCGTGGATCGAGGGCTGGTCGATCAGGCAGACCTCCTTGTAATAGGTCTTGAGGCCCGATTCGACGATCTTCTCGAGCACGTTGGCCGGCTTGCCGGCGTTCTTGTCGGCGAGCACGGCCTTTTCGCGCTCGACCACCGCCGGATCGAGCTGCGACGAGTCGAGCGCGAGCGGGGCGGTCGCCGCCACATGCAGGGCGATGAGGCGGGCGAGGCCCTGAAGGGCGATGGCGTCGCCCTCGGAGTCGAGCGCGACGATGACGCCGATCTTGCCGAGCCCGTCCGCCACGGCGTTATGCACATACTGGCCGACCACGCCCTTCGCGACGCCGAGCCTGGCGGCGCGGCGCAGGGTCATGTTCTCGCCGATGGTCGCGACGGAGCTGGCGATGGCGTCGGCGACCGTGCCGCCGCCCGGGTAATGGGCGCCCTTGATCGCCTCGACGTCGTCGAGCCCCTTCTCGACCGCGACGAGGGCGATGGTCCGGGCGAGCGCCTGGAACTCCTCGTTGCGGGCGACGAAGTCGGTCTCGGAGTTGACCTCGACGACGACGCCCTTGGTGTCATGGACGGCGACGGCGACGAGGCCTTCGGCGGCGACGCGGCCGGACTTCTTGGCGGCCTTCGACAGGCCCTTCTTGCGCAGCCAGTCGATCGCCGCCTCGACGTCGCCTTCGGTTTCGTTCAGGGCGGTCTTGCAATCCATCATGCCGGCGCCGGTCTTCTCGCGAAGATCCTTCACCATTGCCGCCGTAACGCTCGCCATAATCTCTTTCCTTGTGAATAAAGCGTCAGCGCGCCGTTCAGGCCGTCACGAGGCCGCGGGCCAGATTGACCCAGCCGTCGCGCTCGATGCGGCCGCCGAGCTTGAGATCCTGGTCCGCCTTGGCGGCCTCTTCCGGGGTCATGGCGGCGATCTGCCAGAAATGGAAGATGCCGGCGTCGTTCAGCTTCTTGACGATCTGCGGGCCGATGCCCGGCAGCTTGCCGAGATCGTCGGGCGCGCCGCGCGGCGCGGTGAGAAGCTCGAACGCCTCGGCCGGGGCCTCGAAGGCTTCGGCCTCGACGACGGCGCCTTCGGCCGGCAGCTCTTCCGGCAGCGGCTCGACCGCCTCGCCGAAATCGACGCCCGAATCGCCCTGGCTGCGGGCGATGCCGTCGAGCGCGGCGCGGGCGATCAGGTCGCAATAGAGCGCGATGGCGCGGCCGGCGTCGTCATTGCCCGGAATCGGGAAGGTGATGCCGTCAGGGTCGCAATTGGTGTCGAGGATCGCCGCCACCGGAATATGAAGGCGCTCGGCCTCCTTGATGGCGAGCTGCTCCTTGTTGGTGTCGATGACGAAGATGAGGTCCGGCAGGCCGCCCATCTCCTTGATGCCGCCGAGCGCCTTTTCGAGCTTGTCGCGCTCGCGCGACATCATCAGGCGCTCTTTCTTGGTGAGGCCCGAGGCGCCGGTCTGCAGCGTGTCCTCGACCTTGCGCAGACGCTGGATCGAGGCCGAAATGGTCTTCCAGTTGGTCAGCATGCCGCCGAGCCAGCGCGAATTGATGTAATATTGCGCGCAGCGATGCGCCGCCTCGGCGATGGCGTCCTGGGCCTGGCGCTTGGTTCCGACGAACAGCACGCGCCCGCCGCGCGACACCGTGTCCGACACCGCCTTCAGCGCCTGGTGCAGCAGCGGCACCGTCTGGGCGAGGTCGATGATATGGATGTTGTTGCGCACGCCGAAGATGTAGGGCTCCATCTTCGGATTCCAGCGATGCGACTGGTGGCCGAAATGGGCGCCCGAATCGAGCAGGTTGCGCATGGTGAAGTCAGGCAGCGACATGGTTCAGATCTCCGGTTGAGCCGCCGCGGATCGTTTGGGCGCTTCTCCGGTCCGGACTCTCTCCCGACAATAGAAAAACGCCACCGGAAGCGGCCCTTCATTCAGGGTCGCGCGATCCGCGTGTGGAATGGACGCGCTTATAGGGCTGCGCGCGCGTGAACGCAAGACGGCGTCCGCGCCCGACATCCGCGCCCATCATGCGCGCCCATCATGCGCGCTCATGAACGGCTCGACCCCTTGAAGACGAAAAAGGCGCCGAGCCCGATCAGGGCGAAGCCGACCAGATGGCCAATGGCGATCTTTTCGCCGAGGCGCAAGATCGCGCAGACGATGAACACGCACGGCGTGACCGCCTCCTGCGTGACCTTGAGCTCGGCGCCCGAAGAGACCGCGCCGCCGATCCGGTTCGCCGGACCGGCGAGGCCGTGTTCGACGCACGCGATGGACCGGCAAAGCTGCCGGACCGGCTGGACGCGCTCAGGCATCGTCGGCATGGACTGGGGTTCGCGCGCCCGCCGCGCGGCGTCGGCAGGCGCGCCGTCTCAAGCCCGAGGCCGGCTGCGGCCAAGCGCGGCCGGCGCTAGAACGGGAAATAGCGCAGGCTGCCCAGCACCATGCTGTCGTCGGCCTTGGCCGTGCCGCCGACGCCGTTGAACGAGGCCTTCTGCGTGTAGGAATATTGCAGCCCGGCGCGCAGCTGGCCGAACGAGCCCTGGTAGATCTTGTCCCAGAAGCCGCCGGTGATCTGCCGGACGTAGCGGATGTTGCCGTTGCAGACGGTCGAGCCCAGCGTCCAGCAGCCGGCGTTGGAGAACAGCGGATTGCCGAGGCCGAACGGGTTCGCGGCCCCGTTGACGTAGCTCGTCGAATAGGTCGGGCGCTGCGTCTCCTGCCCCGCATAGACGTAGACGTCGAGCGCGGCCAGCGGATGCGCGACGAGCCCTGCGAGCAGCATGGTCTCGCCGACGGGCGCGATCCCGCCGTTCCAGTTGAAGGTCACGTCCGGCAGCTGGCCCGTCCCGTAGCGGCCGACGCCCGTTCCGGCCATGCCCGAAAACTGGAGTTCGAGCATTTTGGGGAGGATCGAGACCTGGATCGAGCCGCCGCCGCCGCCGCCCGACACGTTATGGCTGGCGTTGTTCACCTGGTAGTAGAAGCTGCGATACAGCCCGAACCCTTCGACATGGACGTCGTGGCCGGCGAGATTGACGTCCCAGGCGGCCTTGCCGATGACGTCCGGCACATGGTTGAGCGAGAGCGCGTTGGCCGAGTTGAACAGCGACCCGCCGACCGGAAGCGCGTTGTAGACGAGGCTCGACGGCAGCGTCGTCGCCGTCGTTCCGACCGTCGTGTAGCCGCCGAAGGTGGTCGCCGGGTTTTCAGCCGAGACGCCGGCCCAGAAGCCGCCGCCGAACTCCTTGACCAGCCGAAGCTGCGGCGTGCGCGCCCAGACGAAGCCCGGCACATATTGCGCGTCGATGACGAGCGGGATGTTCTCCTGCCGCGGCATGATCCCCTTCGCGTCGGCGGTCGCGAGCGACCAGCTCTGGCCGGCGAGGAGATGCAGGCCCCAGGCGTCCCAGTCGGCCGCCGCGTACATCTGGCGCAGGCGGAAATTGTAGGAGTTGCTCTCGTTGGAGTTCGCCGTCTGCGCCGCGCCGAGGAAATCCGCCTCCATGTAGCCCGAAAGATGGGTCTGCGGATCGACGTCGCCCTTCACGAGCAGAATGGCGCGGCTGTGGCGCGACGAGATGCGGAACTCGTTGGACTGACCCGAGCGCACGTTCGGATAGGGGATGTTCTGGAACGGCGTCGACATGTCCGCGCCGATGAAGCGGCTGCGATAGACGCCTTCGAGCGCGAAGAAGCCGCCGGGCGTGATGCTGACGCCGTTGATGAACAGGCTCGGCGCGCCGGTCGTCGGCATGCCGGTGATCGCCGCATGCGTCGCGGCGTTTCCATAGGCCGGCGCGCCGCTCAGCGGCGCGATGGCGACGCTCGGCAGAACGACGCCTCCTGACGCCGCGACGGGCGTCGGCGCGCCGGCCGCGCCCGGCTTCGGCGCGGAGGCTTTCAGCGCGGCCGTCTCGCGGCGGCGCTCGCGACTCTGCGCCTCGACCTTGGCTTCGAGCCGTTTCAGCTGCGCCTTGAGCAGGCGGATTTCATCTTCCGTGTCGCCCGCGAAAGCTGGCCGCGCCACGCCGGCGAGACAGCCGAGCGTGAGCGCGAGCAGGACCGGCCCGCGCCCGCGTCGAGCGGCGAAGGTGTTGTTAGACATGAGAGAGCAGCTCCGGAAACGGCGTTCATCCGCCGTGCGGCGCTCTGCTAGGCGCTCCACATGTCACGTGGACGACATTGATTTATTTGATTTTTAAAAATTATTTTAGTTTTCGCAAAACACTGACGCATAAATTGAGGCTTGACGGCGATCGGGTTCGTGCGCCGCCGTGCGGCCGGCGCCATAATGACGTTTCAAGGAGCGGACCCATGCATCTCGACGTCGATCAATCCATCATGTCGCGCCAGGCGGAGATCGTCGCCGCCCTGAAGACGCTCGCGCCGGGCGAAAGCGTGATCGACGCCGAGATCGGCCGGCGCCCCTATGAGAGCGACGGCTTCACCGCCTACGCCAACCTGCCGCTCGCGGTCGTGCTGCCTTCGACCGTCGGCGAGCTGCAGGCCGTGCTGAAATATTGCTACGAGAACGGCGTGAAGGTCGTGCCGCGCGGCGCCGGCACCTCGCTTTCGGGCGGCGCGCTGCCGCTCCAGGACGCGGTGCTGATCTCGATGATGAAGTTCAACCGCGTGAAGTCGATCGACTTCGACAATCGCGTCGCCGTGGTCGAGCCCGGCGTGACCAACGCCGCCATCAGCCGCGCCGTCGACCACGCCGGCTTCTATTACGCCCCCGACCCCTCCTCGCAGATCGCCTGCTCCATCGGCGGCAACGTGGCCGAGAATTCGGGCGGCGTGCACTGCCTCAAATACGGCCTCACCACCAACAATGTGCTCGGCGTCGAGATGGCGCTGATGACCGGCGAGATCGTGCGCCTCGGCGGCGCCTTCCTCGACGCCGAGGGCTTCGACCTGCTCGGCCTCGTCGTCGGCTCGGAAGGCATGCTCGGCGTCGTCACCGAAGTGACCGTGCGCCTGCTGCGCAAGCCCGAATGCGCGCGGGCGCTGCTCATCGCCTTCGACTCGAGCGAGGCCGGCGGGGCCTGCGTCGCCGACGTCATCGCCGCCGGGATCATCCCGGGCGGCATGGAGATGATGGACAATCCGGCCATCCAGGCGGCCGAGGATTTCGTCAACGTCGGCTATCCGCGCGACGCCGCGGCCATGCTGATCGTCGAGATCGACGGCCCGCCGGTCGAGGTCGACCATCTGACCGGCCTCGTCGAGCAGATCGCGCTGCGGCACGGCGCGACGCAGTGCCGGATCTCGCAGTCGGAGGCCGAGCGCCTCGCCTTCTGGGCCGGGCGCAAGGCGGCGTTCCCGGCGGTCGGCCGGCTCTCGCCCGACTATCTGTGCATGGACGGCACGATTCCGCGCAGGGAGCTGCCGAAGGTCCTCGCCGGCATCGCCGAGCTGTCGAAAAAGCACGGTCTGCGCGTCGCCAACGTCTTCCACGCCGGAGACGGCAATCTGCACCCGCTGATCCTCTATGACGCCAACCAGCCGGGCGAGCTTCAGGCCGCCGAGGATTTCGGCGCCGACATCTTGCGCCTCTGCGTCAAGGTCGGCGGCGTCCTGACCGGCGAGCATGGCGTCGGCGTCGAGAAGCGCGACCTGATGCCCGAGATGTTCGACGCGGTCGACCTCGACCAGCAGATCCGCGTCAAATGCGCCTTCGACGAAAAACAGCTGCTCAATCCGGGCAAGGTGTTTCCGCAGCTCCACCGCTGCGCCGAAATGGGCTTCATGCATGTGAGCGGCGGCGCCCTGCCCTTCCCCGACCTGCCGCGATTCTGAAGGCGGCCCGCCTGGCGTCCGCCGAAGCGGTTGAGCGCGCCTGCGCAAGGTCGGGCGACGCTCATGGGGCTTCGTCCGGCGGGCGGCGCATGGCGAACGCCCCCCCCCCCCGCAAATGAGGGTTTCCGTCCTGCGAAATTCAGACGAGCGTCCGTCAGGCATAGGGCGCCCGCACATCACTCAAAAATCACAAGAACCAGTTTATTGCGGCGGGCGTTCTATGCGCTCTTCATGAGCTCCTTTTCAGCGCGGGCCGGAGTCAGCTGCGTAGCCGCGCGAGCAGCGCGACGAGTTCGGCCTGCCGGTGCGTTCCCGTCTTCAGAAAAATCGCCTTGAGATAAGAGCGCGCCGTTTCATAGGTGAGCCCGCTCTCGCGCGCGACGGCGGCGAGAGAACGTCCCGACAGCATGGCGCGCGCGAGCCGCGCCTCCGCCGGCGTCAGGCCGAAGGCCGCCCTGAACGTCGCCAGCATCTGCTGCCGGGTCGGCGCCTCCTGTTCGAAGATCACCACGAAAGAGGCGGACGCGAAAGGATAGCGCGCCACGGCGCCGACGTGGACGATGCGCAGCACATGCCTTTCGCCGGCCCTGTCGCGCACGCAGACGACGCCGGGCGCGTTGAGGCGCGAGGAGGAAAAGGCTTCGGCCAGAGCGGCGTCGAAGGCCGTCTGGCTCGCGCCGTCGTGGAATTTGAGCCGCCCGTCCGTGACGTCCAGCGCGCGGCCGACCATCTCCCCGCCCGGGCCGTTCGTCTCCAGCAGTTCGCCGTTCTCGTCGAGGAGGATGCACGGGCGGCCAATCACTTCGAGCGCCTGGACGAGCCCTTCGACGCGCGCATGGCCAAGCTTGGCGGCGATGGTCGCCGGCCCGGAAATGGCGGGCAAAAAGCTGCGCAGGGCCTCGACCTCATGCGGCTGAAACGGCCCCTGCGAGGCGCTGCGATGAATCGAGACGCCCCAGACCCCGCCGGCCTCGGCGCCGCGGTCGAGCGGCAGGCCGACGAACCAGCGCAGGTTATGGCGCGCCAGAAAATCCTCGTAAAACGCCGAATGGCGCATTTCCCGCCGCGAGATGAAGTCCTGATCGACGACCGCGCCGCTGGCGACGCCGATCGCCACGGCGCGCGTGCGCTCGTCCTGCTCGCGCCAGCCGCCGCGCACATAGTCCTCGATCACCTCGAGAAGCTCGGGCGAGGCGAGCTCGCGCCGCGGTCGCGCCCTGCCGGAGAAGATCGCCGCGCTCGACGCGCCGACGCTATGGCCAAGCGCCTGCAGCGCTTCGGGCCACACGTCAGGATCAAAGGCGGCCTGCCGCAGCTTTTCGGCGAGAGAACCCAGCTTCCAGTCGGTCATGAACGAAGCAGACGCAATTCAAATGAAACAAACAATTCAAATTTGACGGCGCCATCATAATTCGACTTCTTTCAGGCGTCCAAGCCCGAAATGCGCCGCTTGCGCCGCGATTTATGCGGCCTCGCCGCGGCGCGCGTCGAGAATATTGCGCCGCGCCGCCTCCGCCGCGGCAAGATGCTCGGCGTCGCCGCTTTCGCGCAGCAGGGCGATGGCGTCCTCGACATGGGCCAGAGCCTCGTCGAGAAGAGCGTCGTCGCGCGCGCCGGTCCACGAGAGCCCCAGCGCATAAGCCAGATTGATCTCGATCCTGGCGACCTCCTGCGGCGTGATCGCGTCGCGGACCTTGAGCGCGCCGCGATAGGCCTCCGCCGCGCGGGCGAGCAGGTCGGCGCCATATTCGGGGTTGGTCTCGGCCTCATGTTCGCCGAGCGACAGAAGCGAATCGCCGAGGCCGACGCTCGTCGCGGCGTATTGGGCCGGGTCGGTTTCGGCGGAGCGGCCCTCGAGCGCATGTTGAAACGCCTCGACGGCGAGCTTCAGCGGCTTCGCGCCATAATCGCCCTCGCGATGCTCATGCTCGGCGAGCGCTTCGAGCGCGACGCCGAGGCTGTTCTGGATCTGGGCCCATTCCTGCGGCGCGATCTCACGCCGCAGTTCGCCGAGCGCGGCCTGATAGGCGGCGATCGCCTCGCGCAGCGTGTCGCCGTCGCCCGTGTGGGCGCCGATGACGGCGAGCGCGTCGCCGAGGCCGCCCTGGGTCATCGCCCAGAGGTCCGGCGCCGCCTCGCGCGTCCAGGCGCTCAGCGCCGCGCGATAGGCGTCCGCCGCCGGCTGCAGCCGTTCGACGCCGCTGTCGAAGTCGGCGAGACGACGCAGCGCCTCGCCCAGATTGTGCTGCGCCCGCGCCCATTCGAACGGCGTGGCGCGCCGCGTCCATTCCTCGAGCGCGGCCTGATAGGACTGGACGGCGTCCTCGACGAGGCGCGGCTCGGCGGCGGCGAGGCCGCCCGCGAGCAGCGCGTCGCCGCGATGCATCTGCGTCTGCGCCCAGGCGTGCGGCGCGGCGCGGCGCGGCGCGAGCTCAAGAGCCTTGTCATAGACGGCGAGCGCCGGGCCGATGCTGTCGGCGTTGCCCTTGACGGTGGCGTCGCCGACGAGCGCGCGCGCCTGCTCGATGCGCAGGCGCCATTCCTGCCCCCTCGCCTCCTCTTCGCCGACCTGAGACACGAGCGTCGCGGCGACGTCGTAATTCTCGGCGGCGCCGCGATAGTCGAGCTTGATCTGGTCGATCACCGCCGCCGCCGTATAAAGCCTCGCCTCGCGCTTGGCCTGGTCGGGGCCGACGCCGCGCGGATCGCGCCCGTTGCGCAGGGCCGCGCGCGCGGCGGCGAAATCGCCCGCGTCGACGAGCGCCAGCGCGGCCGGACAGGCGTCGGCGAGACGGGTGCGCAGCTTGGCCAGCATGTCGATCGCCTGGCCGAGACGGCGCTCGAACTGCGTCGCGTCGAGGTTTTCGGCCTGGAGCATGGCCGCGACCGCCTCCCGGCTCGCAGCCGTCACCCCGTCGCGTTCCGCGTCGGTCGGGGGCGAGGCTTCGCCATAGGAGTCCGGAAGGGCGCGCATCAGCCGTCGCGCCCCCCAGAATCCGACAAGAAGGACAAATCCGCTCCCAAGGACGAGCGCGAGGAACGACCTGTTGTCGGGGCTCATCAGGTCATGCGTCGCCGCCGCGAAGAAATCGGCGCCGGAACCGAACATGGAAGCGCTCCCGTCATGGGCGTCGGCGCGGCTGCGCTGCGACGCAAAAGATCCTTGGCGATGTTTCTCGCCTTCAGCTTAGAAAGCGCTTTGCAAATCGCCTCGAATGCTGACGATCGGGCGGGCGCGTCGGCGCCCCGGCCGCGCTTTCTTTCGGCGCGCTTTGTGCGTATAAGGTCGACGCGCGCCAAAGCGCGCCCCAGACACGCGACCGCGCTGGACGACATCCCGGCGCGGCTGCGCTTTGGGTTTGGGCCCTCTTCCCCTGACGCTCCGGCCCGCCAACCCCGCAGAAAGGCTCACGATGTCGATCACGTCCGAGCGCAAGCAGGCGCTCCTGAAAGAATACGCCCTCAAGCCCGACGACACGGGCTCGCCCGAAGTGCAGGTCGCGATCCTCACGGAGCGCATCTCGAACCTCACCGAGCACTTCAAGACCCACGTCAAGGACAACCATTCCCGCCGCGGCCTGCTGAAGCTCGTGTCGCAGCGGCGCCAGCTTCTCGACTATGTCAAGAAGCGCGACGAGCCGCGCTATCGCGCCCTGATCGAACGCCTCGGCATCCGCCGCTAGGCTCAATCCCGCCGGCGGCGGCGGCCCGACGGCCCTCGCCTCCGGCCGCGCGCGGACGCCCTCGAAACGGGCCCGGGCGCCTGCTATATATTTGGAATTGACGCTTGAGCCGCTCATCGGCGCGCTCCGGCCGGACGTCTGGAGCGGCGCGACGCCCGGGCGCGGGCGCGGGAGCCAGGGTTCGAGCGTCGTCCGCGACGGCCGCGCTCCGTTTTTCAAGCGACTCGCTTGTTTTCTTCACGCGAATCGCTCGGCGCGCCGTCTTCTCGGCGGCGGCATGGGGCCGCCGCTCCGCCGGCGAAGCGCCCGCCACGGCAGGATCGCCAGAGGCTGCCCGCCACCGCAGCCTCTCGCCGTCTTGCTTTGGCCGCGTCTTCGCCTGTCATGCACGCCAGACGCAAGAAAGATGCTGAATGTTTGAAATCCATCGTGAAACGCTCGACTGGGCCGGACGCAAGCTGACCCTCGAGACCGGGCGGATCGCCCGCCAGGCCGACGGCGCCGTGTTCGCCAGCTATGGCGAGACCACCGTTCTCGCGACCGTCGTCTCGGCGCGGGCTCCAAAGCCCGGCGTCGACTTCTTCCCGCTCACCGTCAACTACCAGGAGAAGGCGTTCGCCGCCGGCCGCATCCCCGGCGGCTATTTCAAGCGCGAAGGCCGCCCCTCCGAGAAAGAGACTCTGGTCTCCCGCCTGATCGACCGGCCGATCCGCCCCCTCTTCCCCGACGGCTACCGCAACGACACGCAGGTCGTCGTCACCGTCCTCTCGCATGACCTCGAGAACGACCCCGACATCCTCGCCATGGTCGCGACCTCGGCGGCGCTGACGCTGTCCGGCGTGCCCTTCATGGGCCCGGTCGGCGCGGCCCGCGTCGGCTATGTCGGCGGCGCGCTGAAGCTCAACCC
>NZ_JBGAHM010000005.1:0-138528 GCF_044226135.1 Methylocella sp.
CGCTACGACGTCGAGCGGTTCGGCTTCGCGCCGCGCGGCTCGCCGCGCCAGTCCGACGTGATGATCGTCGCCGGCACGCTCACCAACAAGATGGCGCCCGCCCTGCGCAAGGTCTACGACCAGATGCCGGAGCCGCGCTACGTGATCTCGATGGGCTCCTGCGCCAATGGCGGCGGCTATTATCACTACTCCTATTCGGTGGTGCGCGGCTGCGACCGCATCGTGCCGGTCGACGTCTATGTTCCGGGCTGCCCGCCGTCGGCCGAGGCGCTGCTCTACGGCGTGCTGCTGCTTCAGCGCAAAATCCGCCGCGCGGGCACGATCGAGCGCTAGCGCGTCGCCGCCCGCGCGGGCGGTCCGGCGCAGGCGAACAATTCAGGCGGAGGCTTGATGGACGAGGATCTGAAACAGTTCGCCGACGAGCTCCTGGCCGCGCTGCGCGGCTGGGTCGAGGCGGCGGAGGTCGCCTTCGGCGAGCTGACGCTCAGCGTGCGCGCCGACTGCCTCGCCGAGACCGTCGAATATCTGCGCGACGATCCGTCCTGCCTGTTCGTCTCCTTCATCGACCTGACCGCCGTCGACTATCCGGCCCGCGAACAGCGCTTCGACGTGGTGACGCATCTGCTCTCGCCGAGGCATAACCGCCGCATCCGCGTGAAGGTCGCGACCGACGAGGCGACGCCCGTCCCCTCGCTGTCCGGCCTCTATCCGGCGGCGATCTGGTTCGAGCGCGAAGCCTATGACATGTACGGCGTGTTCTTCTCTGACCACCCCGACCTGCGCCGCATCCTGACCGACTATGGCTTCGACGGCCATCCGCTGCGCAAGGACTTCCCCATGACCGGCTATGTCGAGGTGCGCTACGACGACGAGGAGAAGCGCGTGCTCTACGAGCCGGTGCAGCTCGTCCAGGACTATCGCAGCTTCGACTTCCTGTCGCCCTGGGAGGGCTCCGGCGACTATGTGCTGCCGGGCGACGAGAAAGTCCGGCGCAACCCCGCCTGAACCCGGCCGCGCCTCCGCAACGCCTTATCGCGTGAAGATCCATGAACGATCAGGTCCGCAATTTCACGATCAATTTCGGCCCGCAGCACCCGGCCGCGCATGGCGTGTTGCGGCTGGTGCTTGAGCTCGACGGCGAGATCGTCGAGCGCGTCGATCCGCATATCGGCCTGCTGCATCGCGGCACTGAAAAGCTGATGGAGGCGCGCACCTATCTGCAGAACGTGCCCTATTTCGACCGGCTCGATTACGTCGCGCCGATGAATCAGGAGCACGCCTTCTGTCTCGCCATCGAGCGGCTCGCCGGCGTCGAGGTTCCGCGCCGCGCCCAGCTTCTGCGCGTGCTGTTCTGCGAGATCGGCCGCATCCTGTCGCATCTCCTCAACGTCACCACCCAGGCGATGGACGTCGGCGCGCTCACCCCGCCGCTGTGGGGTTTTGAGGAGCGCGAAAAGCTGATGGTGTTTTATGAGCGCGCCTCGGGGGCGCGGCTCCACGCCAATTATTTCCGCCCCGGCGGCGTGCACCAGGACATCCCGCCGGCGCTGATCGACGACATCGAGGCCTGGTGCGACCCGTTCCTGAAAACCTGCGACGACCTCACCGCCCTGTTCATCGACAACCGCATCTTCAAGCAGCGCAACGTCGACATCGGCGTCGTGAGCCTCGAAGACTGCTGGCGCTGGGGCTTTTCGGGCGTGATGGTGCGCGGCTCGGGCGCGCCCTGGGACCTGCGCAAGGCGCAGCCCTATGAGTGCTACGAGGAGATGGAGTTCGACATCCCGGTCGGGCGCAACGGCGACAATTACGACCGTCAGGTCATCCGCATGGAGGAGATGCGCCAGTCGGTCTCCATCATGAAGCAGTGCGTCGCCAAGCTGCGCGCGCCGGACGGCCAGGGGCCCGTGCTTTCGCGCGGCAAGGTCACGCCGCCGACGCGGGGCGAAATGAAGCGCTCGATGGAGGCGCTGATCCATCATTTCAAGCTCTACACCGAGGGTTTTCACGTGCCGGCCGGCGAGGTCTACGCCGCGGTCGAGGCCCCCAAGGGCGAGTTCGGCGTCTTCCTCGTCTCGGACGGCACCAACAAGCCGTACCGCTGCAAGATCCGCGCGCCGGGCTTCGCCCATCTCGCCGCCATGGATTTTTTGTGCCGCAAATCCATGCTGGCCGACGTCAGCGCGATCCTCGGCTCGATCGACATCGTCTTCGGCGAGGTCGACCGATGAGCGCGCCTTTCTTCCCCGTATTTGTCGTCACGACCGCCGGCCGTTCCGGCGAGACCGTCGAGCGCCGCTGATGTCCGTCCGCAGATTAGCCGAAGTCCAGCCCGAGAGCTTCGCCTTCACGCCCGAGAACGAGACGTGGGCCGAAGGAATCATCGCCAAATATCCCGAAGGCCGGCAGGCCTCGGCGGTGATCTCGCTGTTGTGGCGCGCGCAGGCGCAGCACGACTACTGGCTGCCGCGCGCGGCGATCGAGGAGGTCGCGCGCAAGCTCGGCATGCCCTATATCCGCGTGCTCGAGGTCGCGACCTTCTACACCATGTTCAACCTCGCCCCCGTCGGCGAGCATTTCGTCCAGCTCTGCGGCACCACCCCCTGCCTGCTGCGCGGCTCGGACGCGATCAAGGCCGTGCTCAGGGAGCGCGTCGGCGAATCGGGCAAGGTGACGGCCGACGGCAAATTCTCCTGGATCGAGGTCGAATGCCTTGGCGCCTGCTGCAACGCGCCGATGGTCCAGATCAACGACGATTACTATGAAGACCTGACGCCCGAGAATTTCGGCAGGCTGCTCGACGACCTCGCCGCCGGGCGCCCCGTCACGATCGGCTCGCAGACCGGGCGCGTCTCGTCGGAGCCGACCGGCGGCCTCTCGGCGCTGACCTCGCTCTATGGCGTCGACGGCGTCAGCGGCCCACAGTCGCAGGCGACGACCGAAGCGGCGGCGCAGGCTGTCGAGCATGAGACGCCTCCCGCGCCGCAGGCCGACGGCGCGGCCTTTTTCGGCGAGGCGGAAAAGCTCGCGCAGGAGCACGCCGAGCATGTGGCGATGCCCGAGACCCCCGCCGAAGAGACGCAGGCGCGCACCGACATAGACCCGCCCGAAAAGCCCGCGGCCGAGCCGCCGAGCGACGCCAAAGCCTGAGGACGACCGCGATGCTCGAGGACAAGGACCGCATCTTCACCAATCTCTACGGCTTCGGCGACCGCGGCCTTCGGGGCGCCATGGCCCGCGGCGCCTGGGACGACACGAAAGGCCTGATCGAGAAGGGCAAGGACTGGATCCTCTCCGAGATGAAGGCCTCGGGGCTGCGCGGGCGCGGCGGCGCGGGCTTCCCCACGGGCCTCAAATGGTCCTTCATGCCCAAGGCCGATCCGGCGCGGCCGTCCTATCTCGTGGTCAACGCCGACGAATCCGAGCCCGGCACCTGCAAGGACCGCGAGATCATGCGCAATGATCCGCACCTTCTGGTCGAGGGCTGCTTCATCGCCTGCTTCGCGATGGAGGCGCACGCCTGCTACATCTATGTGCGCGGCGAATATATTCTTGAGGCCGACCGGCTCGAACAGGCGATCGCCGAAGCCTATGAGGCGAATCTCGTCGGCAAGGACAACATCCACGGCTGGCCGTTCGACATCTACGTCCACCGCGGCGCGGGCGCCTATATCTGCGGCGAGGAGACGGCGCTGCTCGAATCGCTCGAGGGCAAGAAGGGCATGCCGCGGCTGAAGCCGCCGTTCCCGGCCAACATGGGCCTCTATGGCTGCCCGACCACCGTCAACAACGTCGAATCGATCGCCGTCGCGCCGACCATCCTGCGCCGCGGCGCGGCCTGGTTCTCGAGCTTCGGGGCCAAGAACAACGCCGGCACCAAGCTGTTCTGCATCTCGGGCCACGTCAACAAGCCGTGCAACGTGGAGGAGGCGATGTCGATCCCCTTCCGCGAGCTCATCGACAAACATTGCGGCGGCGTGCGCGGCGGCTCCGACAATCTGCTCGCGGTGATCCCCGGCGGCTCGTCGGTTCCTTGCGTGCCGGCGCACCAGATCATCGACGCGGCGATGGATTTCGACACGCTGCGCGACCTGAAGTCGGGCCTCGGCACGGCGGCGGTGATCGTCATGGATAAATCCACCGACATCATCCGCGCCATCGCCCGCCTCAGCCATTTCTACAAGCACGAGAGCTGCGGCCAGTGCACGCCCTGCCGCGAGGGCACGGGATGGCTCTGGCGCGTCGTTTCGCGCATGGCCGAAGGGCGCGCCCAGAAGCGCGAGATCGACATGCTGCTCGAGGTCACGACGCAGATCGAGGGCCACACCATCTGCGCGCTCGGCGACGCCGCCGCCTGGCCGGTGCAGGGCCTCATCCGGCATTTCCGGCCGGAGATCGAGAAGCGCATCGACCAATACGCCGCCAACCCGCATTCGGAGCCGGTCGCCGGCTTCACCGCCGCCGCCGAATAGGCGACAGATGACCGCAAGACTTCCGACCGCCGCGCGGCGCCGCCGCCCCAGGGACAGCGCATGACCAAGCTGATCGTCGACGACGTCGAAATCGACGTCCCGCCGGAATATACGCTGCTGCAGGCCTGCGAGCAGGCGGGCGCCGAGATTCCGCGCTTCTGCTTCCACGAGCGGCTCTCGGTCGCCGGCAACTGCCGCATGTGCCTCGTCGAGGTGAAGGGCGGCCCGCCGAAGCCGTCGGCCTCCTGCGCCGTGGCGGTGCGCGACCTGCGGCCCGGCCCCAACGGCGAGCCGCCGGTGGTCCTGACCAATTCGCCCATGGTCAAGAAGGCCCGCGAAGGCGTGATGGAGTTCCTGCTCATCAACCATCCGCTCGACTGCCCGATCTGCGACCAGGGCGGCGAATGCGACCTGCAGGACCAGGCGATGGCCTTCGGCTTCGCCAATTCGCGCTACGCCGAGAACAAGCGCGCGGTCGAAGACAAATATATCGGGCCGCTGGTCCGCACCTCGATGAACCGCTGCATCCATTGCACGCGCTGCGTCCGCTTCACCGCCGAAGTCGCCGGCACCGCCGACATGGGCGCGATCGGCCGCGGCGAGGACATGGAGATCACCACCTATCTCGAAACGGCGATGCGCTCCGAGCTGCAGGGCAACGTCGCGGATCTCTGCCCCGTCGGCGCGCTGCTGCCAAAACCCTATTCCTTCAAGGCGCGCGCCTGGGAGCTGGTGAAGACCGAGTCGATCGACGTCTCGGACGCGCTTGGCGCGGCGATCCGCGTCGACACGCGCGGGCGCGAGGCGATGCGCATCCTGCCGCGCGCCAATGACGCGGTGAACGAGGAGTGGATCTCCGACAAGGCGCGCCAGAGCGTCGACGGGCTCAAGGCCCGGCGCCTCGACACGCCCTATGTGCGCGAGAACGGCAGGCTGCGGCCGGCGAGCTGGCGCGAGGCCTTCGCCCTCATCGCGCAGAAGATCAAGTCGGTCCCGCCGCATCGTCTCGGCGCGCTCGCCGGCGACCTCGTCGCGGTCGAGGAGATGTTCGCGCTGAAGACGCTGATCGGCGCGCTCGGCGCCGTCTCGCTCGACTGCCGGCAGGACGGAACGAAGCTCGATCCCGCCTTCGGCCGCGCGAGCTATGTCTTCAATCCGACCGTCGCCGGGATCGACGAGGCCGACGGGCTGATGATCGTCGGCTCCAACCCGCGCCTCGAATCGCCGGTGCTCAACGCCCGCATCCGCAAGCGCTGGCTGCGCGGCGGCTTCAAGATCGGCGTGATCGGCGAGAAGGCCGACCTCACCTATGACTACGCCTATCTCGGCGCCGGCCCCGAGACGCTCGCGGGCTTCGCCGAGCACACGAAAGCCAAGATGGAGCGGCCGCTGCTGCTCGTGGGGCAGGGGGCGCTGGCGCGTCCCGACGGCTTCGCGATCCTGTCGGTCGCGGCGCGCGCGGCGCTGTCGCTCGGCGTCGTCAAGGACGGCTGGAACGGCTTCGGCGTGCTGCATACGGCCGCGGCCCGCGTCGGCGGCCTCGACCTCGGCTTCGTGCCGGGCCCGGGCGGGCTCGACGCGCTTTCCATGGCCGAGCCCGGCGCGCTCGACGTGATCTACAATCTCGGCGCCGACGAGATCGACATCGCGCCCGGCGCTTTTGTGGTCTATCAGGGCTCGCATGGCGACCGCGGCGCGGCCCGCGCCGACGTCATCCTTCCGGGCGCCGCCTTCACCGAGAAATCGGGCCTCTACGTCAACACCGAAGGCCGCGTCCAGCTCGCCGACCGCGCCAATTTCCCGCCCGGAGAGGCGCGCGAGGACTGGGCCATCCTGCGCGCCCTCTCCGAGCCTCTCGGCCGCCGGCTGCCGTTCGATTCGCTCAAGGGCCTGCGCAGCCGGCTCTACGCGCTGCATCCGCATTTCGCGGCGCTCGACGCTCTGGCGCCCGCGCCGGCCGCCGATCTCGAACGGCTCGCGGGCGCGGGCGGCGCGCCGGGCCAGGCGCCCTTCGCGCCGGCGATCGCCGATTTCTATCTCACCAATCCGATCGCGCGGGCCTCCGCGGTGATGGCGGAATGCTCCGCGCTTCGCCTCGATCTCGCGCGCCAGGCGGCGGAGTAGCGCTATGGACCAGACCGGCTGGCTTGTTCCCCTCCTGCTGACGGCGCTGAAAAGCGTCGTCCTGCTTGTCGTCCTGCTGATCTTCATCGCCTATATCCTCTACGCCGACCGCAAGGTGTGGGCGGCGGTGCAGCTGCGGCGCGGCCCGAACGTCGTCGGCCCGTGGGGGCTCTTCCAGAGCTTCGCGGACATGCTGAAGTTCGTGTTCAAGGAGCCTGTCGTCCCGGACGGGTCGAACAAGGGCGTGTTCCTGCTCGCGCCCTTCGTCATGGGCCTGCTGTCGCTCTCGGCGTGGGCGGTGATTCCGGTCACGGAGGGCTGGGCGGTCGCCGACATCAACGTCGGCATCCTCTACATCCTCGCCGTCTCCTCGCTCGGCGTCTATGGCGTGATCATGGGCGGCTGGGCGTCGAACTCGAAATATCCGTTCCTGTCGGCGCTGCGCGCGGCCGCCCAGATGATCTCCTATGAGGTCTCGATCGGCTTCGTCATCATCACCGTGCTGCTCTGCGTCGGCTCGCTGAACCTGACCGACATCGTGCGCGCGCAGGACAATGGCTGGGGCCTGCTCGGCTGGTACTGGCTGCCGCTGTTTCCAATGTTCGTCATCTTCTTCGTCTCGGCGCTGGCCGAGACGAACCGCCCGCCGTTCGACCTCGCCGAGGCCGAATCGGAGCTTGTCGCGGGCTTCATGGTCGAATATTCCTCGACGCCCTACATGCTGTTCATGCTCGCCGAATATGTGGCGATCATCACCATGTGCGCGCTGACCACCATCCTGTTCCTCGGCGGCTGGCTTTCGCCCATTCCCTTCGCGCCTTTCACCTGGGTCCCGGGCGTGATCTGGTTCGTGCTGAAGGTCTGCGCGGTCTTCTTCATGTTCGCGATGGTCAAGGCCTTCGTGCCGCGCTACCGCTATGACCAGCTCATGCGGCTCGGCTGGAAGGTGTTCTTGCCGATCTCGCTCGTCATGGTGATCCTCGTCGCCGCCGTGCTTCAGCTGACCGGCTGGGGCGCCTCCCTCGCCAGCTGACATTCATTGCAATCGACCGGGCGCGGGCCGCGTCGACGGGTGCGAAAGGGCGTGACATGAAACTCGACCAGGCGGCCAAGGCTCTGTTCCTGACGGAGTTCGTCGGCGCTTTCTTCCTGTCGATGCGCTATTTCTTCAAGCCGAAGCCGACGCTGAACTATCCGCACGAGAAGAATCCGCAGTCGCCGCGCTACCGCGGCGAGCATGCGCTGCGCCGCTATCCCAACGGCGAGGAGCGCTGCATCGCCTGCAAGCTGTGCGAGGCGATCTGCCCGGCGCAGGCGATCACCATCGAGGCGGGGCCGCGCCGCAACGACGGCACGCGGCGCACCACCCGCTACGACATCGACATGGTCAAATGCATCTATTGCGGCTTCTGCCAGGAGGCCTGCCCGGTCGACGCCATCGTCGAGGGGCCGAACGCCGAATTCTCGGTCGAGACGCGCGAAGAGCTTTTCTATGACAAGAACCGCCTGCTCGAAAACGGCGCGCGCTGGGAGCGCGAGATCGCGCGCAACATCGCGCTCGACGCGCCCTACCGGTAAGAGGGCCAAGCGATGACCGAGCCCCTGACGAAGACTCTGGCGCGCATGAGGACCAAGCCATGATCGCGGCGCTGTTCTTCTATTTCTTTTCCGCCGTCCTGATCGCCTCGGCGTTCATGGTCATCACCGCGCGCAACCCGGTGCATTCGGTGCTGTGGCTGATCCTCGCCTTCTTCAACGCGGCGGGCCTGTTCCTGCTGCTCGGGGCCGAGTTCCTGGCGATGCTGCTCGTCATCGTCTATGTCGGCGCGGTGGCGGTGCTGTTCCTGTTCGTGGTGATGATGCTCGACGTCGATTTCGCCGAGTTGAAGCAGGGGTTCATGCGCTACCTGCCGCTCGGCGGGACGATCGGCGCGATCGTGCTGCTCGAACTCGCCGTGGTGGTCGGAGGCTGGCGCATCGACGCGGCCGCGCTCGGCGCGGTCGAGACGCCCGCGCCGCCGGCCATGAGCAACACGCTGGCCATCGGCCGCGTGCTCTACACCCAATACGCCTATCTCTTCATCGGCGCGAGCATGGTGCTGCTCACCGCCATGATCGGCGCCATCATCCTCACCCTGCATCACAAGCCGGGGGTCAAGCGCCAGGACGTCGCGCGCCAGAACGCGCGCACGCCGGCCGACGCCGTCGAGCTGCGCAAGAAGCCCTTCCGCGAGGGCGTATGACCCGCCGCTCCGCCCCGCTCCCTTCCCACCCCAGGACGCGCCCATGACCGTATCGCTCGCGCATTTCCTCATCACGGCGGCGATCATCTTCACCATCGGCGTCGCGGGCATCATTCTCAACCGCAAGAACATCATCGTCGTCCTGATGTCGGTCGAGCTCATCCTGCTCTCGGTCAACGTCAATCTCGTCGCCTTTTCGAGCTTCCTCGGCGACCTCACGGGGCAGATCTTCTCGCTGTTCATCCTGACGGTCGCGGCCGCGGAGGCCGCGATCGGCCTCGCCATCCTCGTCGCCTACTACCGCAACCGCGGCTCGATCGCGGTCGAAGACATCAACATGATGAAGGGCTGAGCCGATGTACGCGGCGATCCTTTTCCTTCCGCTCGCCGGATTCCTCATCGCCGGGCCCTTCGGGCGCTATCTCGGCGCGAGGGCCTGCGAGGTCGTCACCACGAGCCTGCTCTTCGTCTCGGCGGCCCTCTCGTGGCTCGTCTTCTTCCGCTTCGCGCTCGGCCCGCAGCCGCTGCTCGTCCAGCCGCTCGCCAACTGGATCACCTCGGGCACGCTCGTCGCGCAATGGGCGATCCGCGTCGACACGCTGACCGCGGTGATGCTCGTCGTCGTGACCTCGGTCTCGTCGCTCGTGCATCTCTATTCCATCGGCTACATGCACGAGGATCCGTCGCGGCCGCGCTTCTTCGCCTATCTGTCGCTGTTCACCTTCGCCATGCTGTCGCTGGTGACCGCCGACAATCTGCTGCAGATGTTCTTCGGCTGGGAGGGCGTCGGCCTCGCGTCCTATCTCCTGATCGGCTTCTGGTACCAGAAGCCCTCGGCCTGCGCCGCCGCGATCAAGGCCTTCGTCGTCAACCGCGTCGGCGACTTCGGCTTCCTGCTCGGCATCTTCATGGTGTTCGGGCTCACGGGCTCGATCGCCTTCGACCAGATCTTCGCCGCCGCGCCCGGCCTCGAAGGCAAGGAGATCTATGTCTTCGGCGGCTATTTCGACGCCATGACGGTCGCCTGCCTGCTGCTGTTCATGGGCGCCATGGGCAAGTCGGCGCAGTTCCTGCTGCACACCTGGCTGCCCGACGCCATGGAGGGCCCGACGCCGGTGTCGGCGCTGATCCACGCCGCCACCATGGTCACCGCCGGCGTGTTCATGGTCGCGCGCCTCTCGCCGCTGTTCGAGCAGGCGCCGGCCGCCCTCAACGTCGTCATCCTCGTCGGCGCGACCACCGCCTTCTTCGCGGCGACCGTCGGCCTCGTCCAGAACGACATCAAGCGCGTCATCGCCTATTCGACCTGCTCGCAGCTCGGCTACATGTTCGTCGCGCTCGGCGTCGGGGCCTATTCGGCCGGCGTGTTCCATCTGTTCACCCACGCCTTCTTCAAAGCGCTGCTGTTTCTGGGCGCGGGCGCGGTCATCGTCGCCATGCACCATGAGCAGGACATGCGCCGCATGGGCGGGCTGTGGCGGAAAATTCCCTTCACCTTCGCGATGATGACCGTCGGCACGCTGGCGCTCACCGGCTTTCCCTACACCGCCGGCTATTTCTCGAAGGACGCGGTGATCGAAGCCGCCTACGCCTCGCACCGGGGCTTCGCCTATTACGGCTTCATCATGACCGTGATCGCGGCGGCGCTCACTTCGTTCTATTCCTGGCGCCTCGTGTTCATGACCTTCTTCGGCAAGGCGCAATGGGCGGACGACCATGCGCCGGCCCATTCGGTCGGCGCGGCGGCGGTCCATGACCCGCACGCCCATGATCCGCACGCCCATGACCCGCACGCTCACGACGGTCATGGGCGGGACGCGCACGCGCAGGACGACCACGACGCGCATGACGACCATGCGCATCACGGGCCGCTGAACCCGCATGAGGCGCCGGCCGTGATGCTGCTCCCGCTCGCGGTCCTCGCGGTCGGCGCGCTGTTCGCCGGCGCGATCTTCGCGCCCTATTTCATCGGCGAGCGCTATGACGCCTTCTGGAAGGGCGCGCTGTTCCTCGGGCCGCACAACCACATCCTGCACGAGATGCACGAGATCCCGCATTACGTGCCGATCGTTCCAACGGTCATGATGGCCGCGGGCTTCGTCGTCGCGCTGTTCATGTATGTGATCGCGCCGTCGACGCCGCGCCGGCTCGCCGACGCCATGCCGGGGCTCTATCGCTTCCTGCTCAACAAATGGTACTTCGACGAGCTCTACGACTATCTGTTCGTGCGCCCGGCGTATGGTTTCGGCCGGCTGTTCTGGAAGAAGGGCGACGTCGGGATCATCGACCGCCTCGGGCCTGACGGCGTGGCGGCGCGGGTCGTCGACGCCACCGGCCGCGTCGTCAAGCTGCAAAGCGGCTATGTCTATCACTACGCCTTCGCGATGATGATCGGCCTCGCCGCGCTCATCAGCTGGTATCTTGTCGGGAGCGTCCGCTGATGTTCGGCTTCGGCATTCTCTCCTGCGTCGTCTTCCTGCCGCTCGTCGGCGTCGCCTTTATCCTCTGCCTGCGCGGCGAGGACGAGGCGACGCTGAGGAATGCGCGCTGGGCGGCCTTCGCCACCACCATCGTCGTCTTCCTGCTGTCGCTCTACGCCTGGGCTCACTTCGACCGCGCGCTCCCCGGCTTCCAGCTCGTCGAGGAGAAAGCCTGGTTCGGCTCCGGCCTCGTCTACAAGCTCGGCGTCGACGGCATCTCGATGCCCTTCGTGCTGCTGACGGCGTTCCTGACGCCGTTCTGCATCGCCGCCTCCTGGACCTCGATCACCTACCGGGTCAAGGAGTACATGATCGCCTTCCTCGTGCTCGAAACGCTGATGATCGGCGTGTTCTGCGCGCTCGACGTCGTGCTGTTCTACCTGTTCTTCGAGGGCGGCCTCATTCCGATGTTCCTCATCATCGGCGTATGGGGCGGCAAGCGGCGCGTCTACGCCGCGTTCAAGTTCTTCCTCTACACGCTCGCCGGTTCGCTGCTGATGCTGCTCGCCATCATGGCGATGTACGGCTACGCCGGCTCGACCGACATCACGAAGCTGCTCGCGACGCATTTCCCGGCGTCGATGCAGACCTGGCTGTTCCTCGCCTTCTTCGCCTCGCTCGCGGTCAAGATGCCGATGTGGCCGGTGCACACCTGGCTGCCCGACGCCCATGTCGAGGCGCCGACGGCGGGATCGGTGATCCTCGCCGGCATCCTGCTCAAGATGGGCGGCTACGGCTTCATCCGCTTCTCGCTGCCGATGTTTCCCGACGCCTCGGCCTATTTCGCGCCGCTGATCTACGCCCTGTCGATCATCGCCATCGTCTACACCTCGCTCGTCGCGCTGGTGCAGGAGGACATGAAGAAGCTCATCGCCTATTCCTCGGTGGCGCATATGGGCTTCGTCACCATGGGCCTGTTCACCATGACCGAACAGGGCGTGCAGGGCGCCATGTTCCAGATGATCTCGCATGGCTTCGTCTCGGGCGCGCTGTTCCTGTGCGTCGGCGTCGTCTACGACCGCATGCACACCCGCGAGATCGCGGCCTATGGCGGCCTCGCCGCGCGCATGCCGGTCTACGCCGTAGTGTTCATGATCTTCACCATGGCCAATGTCGGCCTGCCCGGCACCTCGGGCTTCGTCGGCGAGTTTTTGACCATGCTCGGCGGCTTCCGCGTCAACAGCTGGATCGCGGCCTTCGCGGCCACCGGCGTCATTCTCTCCGCCGCCTATGCGCTGACGCTCTACCGCAAGGTCGTGTTCGGCGCGCTGACCAAGCCGGCGCTGCGCGCCATCGCCGACCTCGACTGGCGCGAGAAGGCGATCTTCGCGCCGCTCGTCGTGCTGACGATCTACTACGGCTTCCAGCCGCAGCCGATCCTCGACGCGTCGCAGGCCTCGATCGCGGCGCTCATCAAGACCTATGATTCGCGCCTCGCCGCCAAGCCCGACCTCCCGCCGGCGGCCTTCGCCGCGCAGGAGAACGGCCCCATCGCCCGCGCGAACTAAGCCCCGCTTCCCCAAGGCGCCGCCATGACCCCCCTGTCCGTCTCCCTCGCCCACGCCCTGCCGGAAATCGTTCTCGCGACCGGCGTCCTCGCGCTCGTCCTTTACGGCGCGATCCGCGGCAAGCCGTCCGACGGTCCGGTCACCGAGATCGCCGTCGGCCTCCTCGGCGCGGCCCTGCTCGTCATCGTGCTCGGCTTCAAGGGCGACGCCGTCGTCTTCGACGGGGCCATGATCGACGACGCCTTCGGCCGCTTCATGAAGGCGCTGGCCCTCGTCGGCTCGCTCGTCGCCCTGATCATGGGGCAGGACTTCCTGCGCCGCGCGGGGATCGACAAGTTCGAGTTCCCGATCCTCGTGCTGCTCGCCACGCTCGGCATGATGGTCCTGATCTCGGCGCAGAACCTCATCGCCATGTATCTTGGCCTCGAACTGATGTCGCTCGCGCTCTACGTGCTCGCGGCCTTCTGGCGCGAGGACCAGCGCGCCTCCGAAGCGGGGCTCAAATATTTCGTGCTGGGCGCGCTTTCGTCCGGCATGCTCCTTTACGGCGCCTCGCTGATCTACGGCTTTTCGGGCTCGGTGTCCTTCGCCGACATCGCCGCGGCGACGCGGGGCCACGCCTCGCTCGGGGTCGTGTTCGGCCTCGTCTTCCTAATGACCGGCCTCGCCTTCAAGATGTCGGCCGTGCCGTTCCACATGTGGACGCCCGACGTCTATGAGGGCGCGCCGACGCCGGTGACCGCCTTCTTCGCCTCGGCGGTCAAGATGGCCGCCGTGGCGATCACCGTGCGCGTGCTCGTCGCGGCCTTCCCCGACGCCGGCGCGCAGTGGCGTCAGATCATCGTCTTCATCTCGATCCTGTCGATGGCCCTCGGCTCCTTCGCCGCCATCGGCCAGGAGAACGTCAAGCGCCTGATGGCCTATTCGGCGATCGGCCATGTCGGCTTCGCCCTGGTCGGCCTCGCCGCCGGCACGCAGGACGGCGTGTTCGGGGTCATCGCCTATATGGCGATCTATCTCGTCATGACGCTCGGGGCCTTCGCCGTCATTCTGGCGATGCGCGTCGAGGGGCGCCCGGTCGAGCGCATCGGCGATCTCGCCGGCCTCGCCAAGACGCGTCCCGGCATGGCCTTCGGCTTCGCCATGCTGATGTTCTCGCTCGCCGGCGTCCCGCCGCTCGCCGGCTTCTTCGCCAAATGGTACGTGTTCAACGCGGCGATCCAGGCGCATCTCTACGCGCTCGCGGTGATCGGCGTGCTGACCAGCGCGGTCGGCGCCTATTATTACCTGCGCATCGTCAAGATCATGTATTTCGACGAGCCGGCCCCTGCGTTCGACCGGACCTCGCCCGCGCTTTCGGCCGTGCTTGCCATTTCGACCCTGTTCGTGCTGTTCTTGTTCGTGTATCCAAGCCCCTTCGTCGCCGTGACGGCCAGCGCGGCCAGATCTCTCTTCTAGAGAGGGCGGTTAGGGGGCGGACGCGGCGCCGCGAGACCCGGCGGATCGATTCGCGCCGGACCTCGCCGCGCAGCCTCGACTCCGGAGTCCGTGACGCCGCCGTGCCGACGCGAAAAGGGGTGAGGCGTCCTGTCCGATCTTGCGACCGCGCTCGAAGAGCTGGGCTTCAGGCTCGCCGCCCACGCGAGCCTCGCCTCGACCAACGACGAGGCGCTCGCCGCCGCGCGCGCCGGCGATCCCGGCCGCCTCTGGGTCGTGGCGCAGAGCCAGAGCGCCGGCCGCGGCCGCAACGGCCGCGCCTGGGTCTCCGAGCCCGGCAATCTTCATGCGAGCCTGCTGCTGATCGACCCCGCGCCGCTCGCGCGCGCGCCGGAGCTTGGCTTCGTCGCGAGCCTTGCGGCCGCCTGCGCGCTCCAGGCGCTCGTCGGCGGCGCGGCGAAGATCGCGCTCAAATGGCCAAACGACATGCTCTGCGACGGCGCCAAGATCGGCGGCGTGCTGCTCGAAAGCGCGACGCTTGAGGCCGAAGGCGGGAAACGCCTCGCCTGCGTCGCGGGCTTCGGCGTCAACTGCCGGTCCCACCCTTCCGAAGCGCTTTATCCCGCGGGCGACCTCTCCGCCGCCGCCGGCCGCCCGATCGACGCCGGCGAGGCGTTGCGCGCGCTCGCGGCCGAGACGGCGCATTGGCTCGGCGTCTGGGCCCAGGCCGGCGGCTTCGCGCTCGTCCGGCGCGAATGGCTCGCGCGCGCGGCGGGGCTTGGCGAACATATCCGCATCGCGCGGCGCGGCGGCGACGTCGAAGGCGTCTATCGCACGATCGACGAAAGCGGCCGGCTCGTCCTCGACCTTGGGGCCGCCGGCGACGTCAGCGTCGACGCCGGCGACGTGTTTCTGGCGCGGCCGGCCTGACGGCCCGGCGCGTGCGCATCATCAAGAAGGATGGCCTGTTTAATGAACGCGGCGCCTGACGAACTCGTCTTCGCTCCGCTTGGGGGTTTGGGCGAAATTGGAATGAACCTCGCGCTTTACGGCTACGGGCCGAAGGGCGCGATGAAATGGCTGATGGTCGATTGCGGCGTCGCTTTCGCCGGCCCCGAGCACGCCGGCGTTGAAATCGTCGTGCCGGACGTCTCTTTCGTCGAGAAGATCAGGCGCGATCTCGTCGCGCTCGTCATCACCCATGCGCATGAGGACCATATCGGCGCGGTCGCCGACCTCTGGCCGAAATTCGGCTGTCCCGTTCATGCGACGGGCTTCGCCGCCGACCTTCTGCGCGCCAAGCGCTTCGCCGATCAGGGCGCGCCCGAAGCGCCGATCCATGTCGTCGAGCAGGGCGAGCGTTTCGAGGCCGGGCCTTTTTCGGTCGAAATGGTCGCCATGGCCCATTCGATCCCCGAAAGCTGCGCGCTCGCCATCCGCACCCCGGCGGGCCTCGTGCTGCATTCGGGCGACTGGAAGATCGACGCCGAGCCGGGCCTTGGCCGCCCGACCGACCAGAAGCGGCTTTCGGCGCTTGGCGACGAGGGCGTTCTGGCGCTCGTCTGCGATTCGACCAACATCCTGCGCGAGGGCGTCAGCCCCTCCGAGGGCGAGGTCGCGCGCCATCTGCGCAAGATCATCGCCGGCGCACGCGGCCGCGTCGTGGTCACGACCTTCGCCTCCAACGTCGCGCGCATCCGCGCCGTCGCCGAGGCCGCCGCCGCCGCCGGCCGCGAGGCCATTCTCGCCGGCCGCGCCATGGAGCGCGTCGTCGCCGTCGCGCGGGAGCGCGGTTATCTCGACGGCCTGCCGCCCTTCCGCGGCCTCGACGCCTTTTCCGATCTGCCGCGTGAAAGGACCGTGCTCATCGCCACCGGCAGCCAGGGCGAGCCGCGCGCCGCGATCGCGCGCATCGCCGAGGGCGCGCATCCGGTCGTCTCGCTCAACGCCGGAGACATGACCATCTTTTCGTCGCGCACCATTCCCGGCAATGAGCGCGAGGTCGGGCGCCTCGTCAATCTGCTCGTGCGCGCCGGCGTCGAGGTCGTCACCGACCGCGTCGCGCTGGTCCACGCCTCCGGCCATCCGCGCCGCGGCGAGGTCTCCGAGCTCTACGCCTGGACGCGGCCGCAGATCGCGGTGCCGGCCCATGGCGAGGAGCTGCATCTGTCGGAGCACGCGGCCTTCGCGCGCGCGCAGGGCGTGCCGCATGTGGTCGCGGCGCGCAACGGCGATCTCGTGACGCTCGCCCCGGGCCAGCCCGGGGTGACCGGCGAGGTCGCGTCCGGGCGGATGCTCAAGGACGGCGACATCTTCGTGCCCCTCGGCGACGAGGCGCTGCGCGTGCGCCAGAAGCTCGCCGCCTCGGGCGTCATCACCATCGCGCTCGCGGTTACGGCCAAGGGCGACCTCGCCGGCGTGCCGGACGTGATGACCGCGGGCGTGCCGGCGCGGACGCGCGACGGCGCGGCCATGGACGCGACGATCGACGAAGCCCTGTTCCAGACCTTCGATCACCTGCCGCGGCAGAAACGGCGCGACGCCGACGTCGTCTCGACGGCGATCGAGAAGGCGGTGCGGGCCGCGGTCGCCTCGGTCTGGGGCAAGAGGCCGTCCGTGCATGTGCTCGTCGTCGAGGTGTGAGCCTGCCGACCTTCGGGCGGCGGACGGGCGCCGCGATCAGTCCTTTCCCATCCCGAGGCCTGCGTCTCGACGCGGCGCGACGACGCGCACAGCGCCCGCCGATCCCGGTCCGCTGACGCGCATCGCGGCGGACCCTGCCGTTTTTCGGCGCCGATCCCAAGATCGGGACGACGCAGGGCGACGCTGGCCCGCGATCCGGTCGTGCTCTTCAGGGGCTTGCGCCGAGCACGGCGAGCCGGGAGCGGATCGTCACGGCGCGCGAATGTCAGGCGACGCCCCCGGTCCGGCGCTCTGCGTTGCGGGCGCGGGACCGTGTCGGGGCCGCCGTCCATGTCCGCGCCCCGGGCTTAATGAAGGGCCGGCCTTCGCGGCGGACGCGCCCGAAGATTTTCCGTCCCGCGGCGCCCGGGCCGCGCGCGTCACCCGATCCGGTCGAACAGCCTGCGGAAGGCGCCCTCGCGCGTCGCGAGCGCCTCGAAGCCGCCGCGCTCGACGATGCGGCCGGCCTCAAGCACGACGATCTCGTCCATGCGTGCGAGCGCGGCGTCGCGATGCGTGAGCACGATGAGCGTGACGCCCGGCCGCGCCAGCAGCGCGTCGAAAAGCGCGCGCTCGGTTTCGGCGTCAAGACCCTCGCCCGGCTCGTCGAGCACGAGGACCGGGCTTTTGAGGAGCAGCGCGCGGGCGATCGCGAGCCGGCGCGCCTGCCCGCCCGAAAGACGCGCGCCGCCGACCCCGACGAAGGTGTCGAATCCCTGCGGGCTCGTCTCCACCGTTTCGAGAAACTGCGCCGCCTCCGCCGCTTCGCGCAATTCGGCCTCGGTCGCGTCCGGCCGGGCGAGGCGCAGATTTTCGGCGATGGTCGCCGTGAACACATGCGGGGCCTGCGGCGCCACGGCGACGAGCGCCCGAAGGCGCTCCTGCGGCAGTTCGTCGATCGGCGCGCCGCCAAGACGGATGCGGCCCTGGCTCGGATCGCGCACGCGCGCCAGAAGGTCGACGAGGCTCGACTTGCCGGCGCCGCTCGTCCCGACGACGGCGACGCGCGCGCCTTCAGGAATCTTGAGGTCTATGTTTTCCAGCGCCGGCTCGAGCGCGTCCGGATAGGCGAGGCCGACGCCTTCAAAAGAGAGGTCGAAGGTTTTGGGCGCCTCGCGCGGGCGCGCCGGATCGGCGACGGGCGGGCGGCGGTCGGCGAGCGCGAAGATCCGCCGCGCCGAGGCGAGCGCGCCGGGCAGAGCGGCGAAGGCGGCGGGCGCGCCGGCGAAGGCCTCGAAGGCGGCGAGCGACAGCAGCGCGGCCATGGCGAGAAAGGGCGCGCCAAGGGCGCCGCCCGAAACGAGCGGAACGCCGACGACGAGCGCCGCGCAGAGCGCGAATCCGCCGGCGAGCGCGAGTCCGGCGTCGGCGAGGCCGGAAAGCTGCGCAAGCCGCGCCTCCTGCGCCAGAAGCGCGTCATGGGTTTCTTCGAGCGCCGCGAAACGGGTCTTGGCGGCGCCGGTGAGGAGCAGCGCGCCGAGCCCGCCGAGATCGCCGGCGAGCGACGCGCGCAAGTCGCCCGCTTTCTCCGCCGCGCCGCGGCTCGCCGCGCGCCCGGCATGGGCGGCCGCGGCCGGCAGGATGAAGCCGCCGGCGAAAAGCGCCGCGCCGACCGCGCCGGCGAGGCGAAGGTCGGTGAAGGCGGCGAGCGCGGCGACGACCGCCGCCGAAGAAAGCGCCGCCGTCGCGAGCGGGGCGACGAGCCGCAGGAACACGAGCTCGAGCCGGTCGACGTCGCCCTTCAGTCCGGCGAAGAGGTCGCCGGCGCGAAGGTCGGCGAGCGCGCCGGGGGCGAGCGGGGCGAGCCGCGCGAACAGAAAGACGCGGGTCGTCGCCAGAAGGCGCAGGGTCGCCTCATGGCCGATCACCCGGTCGAGATAGCGCCCGCCGATGCGCAGCAGGGCGAAGGCCCGGATCAGCGCCGAGGGCATGAAATAATTCATGAGCCCGCCCGCCGCCCCGGCCAGCGCCATGGCCGTGACGAACCAGCCCGAGGTCGCCATCAGGCCGATGTTGGCGAGCGTCGCCACGAGCGAGGCGCCGATCGAGAGCGCGAGCCAGCCGGCATAGGGCCGGTAAAGCTTCAGGAGCCGCCAGAGAGCGTTCACGCCGCCCGCCTCCCGCCGACCTCGCCGGCCGCCTCGCGCGCCGCGGCGGTGAGCCTTGCGTAAAGCCCGCCGGCGGCGACGAGCGCGTCATGCGGCCCGTCCTCGACGATGCGGCCGGCGTCGAGCACGATGATCCGGTCGGCGCGGCGCGCGGTCTCGAGCCGGTGCGCGATGACGATCGCCGTGCGCCCGGCGATGAGCTCAAGCGTCGCCGCGTCGACGAGCCGCGCCGTCGCCGGATCGAGATGGGCGGTCGGCTCGTCGAGCAGGACGAGCGGCGCCGGGCGGAAGAAGGCGCGCGCCAGCGCGACGCGCTGCGCCTGCCCGCCGGACAGCCTTCGGCCGCGCTCGCCGAGCAGGGTCCTGCGGCCCTGCGGCAGGCGCGCGACGAACGTTTCCGCGCGCGCCGCCCTGAGCGCGGCGTCGATCGCGGCGTCGAGCGCGCCTTCGGCCGGCGCGCGCCCCATCGCGACATTTTCGTCGAGCGTGCCGTCGAACAGGTCGGCGCGTTGCGGCACATGGGCGATAAGGCCGCGCCAGGCGGAAAGGTCGAGTCCGGCGAGGGGCGCCCCGTCGATGAAAACCGCGCCCTCGCTCGGCTCGAGAAAGCCGAGCAGGAGCGCGAACAGCGTGGATTTTCCGGCGCCGCTCGGGCCGACGAGGGCGACATGCTCGCCGCGCGCGATTTCGAGCGTGACGCCGTCGAGGCCGCGCCGTCCGTCGGCATGGACCACATGCGCGTTCTCAAGACGCAGGGCGACGGCCGCGCCCGGCGCGAGGCGGCGTCCGCCGGCGGCGGCGGGAGCGGGCCGCGCGAGAAGGTCGAGGATGCGTTCGGCCGCCGCGACGGCCTCCATGCGCGCGTGGCGCTGCGCGCCCATCGCCCGCAACGGCGCGAAAAACTCGGGCGCGAGCAGCAGCGCGAACAGGCCGGCGCGGTAATCGATCTCGCCCCACATCAGGCGGAAGCCGACCAGCGCCGCCACCAGGGCGATCGACATGGCGGCGAAAAATTCGAGCGCCAGCGAGGACAGGAAAGCGAGGCGCAGCACCGACATGGCGTCGCGCCGGTAGTCCTGCGACATGCGCGCGATGACCTCCGTCTCGCGCTTCGCGGCGCCGATGAGCTTGAGGTCGGCGAGCCCCTCGATGGCGTCGAAAAGCCGCCCGCCGAGCCGCGCGAGCGTCGCCCACTGGCGCTGGTTCGCCTGTTCGGCGCTGCGGCCGATCAGCGTCATGAACAGCGGAATGAGCGGCGCCGTGGCGAAAAGCGCGAGGGCGGAGATCCAGTCGAAGGGCGCGACGACGATGAGGATCGCCAGCGGCGCGACGGCGGCCGTCGCCATGGCCGGGGCCCAGCGCCGCCAGTAGGGCTCGGTCGCCGCGACGGCGTCGGAAAGGGTGGTCACGAGATCGCCCGTCGCCGCGCCCGACAGCCGCGCCGGGCCGAGCGCCGAGACATGGGCGAGCAGGCGCGCGAACAGATTCCGGCGCACGCGCGCCCCGGCGCGGGCGCCCGCCTGCGCCGCGAAAAAGGCCGCGCCGGCGCGCAACGCATGGACGCCGAGCAGCGCGGCGATCGCCGCGGCGACGCCTGGCAGGCCGGCGCCGTGGAAGGCGACCGCGTCGAGGACGCCGGCGAGGAGCCAGGCGGCGGCGACCGCGAGCAGCGCATGCGCGACGCTGAAGGCGAGCGCGGCCCGCAGCGCGCCGCCCGCCGCCGGACGCGTGGAGCGCAGCAGCGCCGCCGCGTTTGCGGCCGCCTCAGGACCTCCCGCCGCCGCAAGGTCGCTCATGCCGGTTCGCTCACGCGCCGGCCCCGCCGTCCGGCGCCGGCGAGGCGTCGGGCGCCTCGTGGAACTCATACCACATGACGTTGATGATCCCGGCCGCGAGCGCGGCGCCGACGCCGAGAATCCAGGTGAAATACCACATCGCGCGCGCCTTTCTTCAGTAGGCGGAATGGGAATGGGAGTCGATCGTCGCGGCCGTGACCCTGCCCCACATGCGCGCATAGCACCACACGGTGTAGGCGAGCACGAGCGGCAGGAAGAGCGCGACGGCCCAGAACATGACGTTGAGCGTGAGATGGCTCGAGGCGGCGTCCCAGATCGTCAGGCTCGAGCGCGGATCGACGCTCGAAGGCATCACGAAGGGAAACATCGAGACGCCCATCGAGCCGATGATCCCGGCCATGCCGAGCGCGCTCGCGACGAAGGCGAGGGCCGGCCGGCGCAGCCTCGCGAAATGCGCCGCCGCGAGCGGGCCGGCGAGGCCGATGAGCGGAACGAGCGCGGCGATCGGCATGCGGCGGTAGACGTCGAACCAGGCGTGCGCCTCGCGCGCGACCTCCTTGGCGAGCGGATTGGGCAGCGCGTCGCGCGGCGGCTCGGAAATCACGCGGTAGCCCTCGACGCCGAACCACATCCAGATCCCGGCGAGCGCGAAGGCCACGGCGACCGCGGGGGCGAGCTTCATGACGATCGCGCGGGCGCGCGCGTCGACCGGATCGCCGGCGCGCATCTGCAGCCAGATCGCGCCATGGGTCGTGAGCATGCCGACGCTGATCAGCCCGGCGAGCAGGGCGAAGGGATTGAGCAGCGGCACGAAGGCGCCAAGCAGCGAGCCCTGGTAGTGCGAGCGCAGGAGCTCGTCGAGATAGAAGGGCACGCCCTGCAAAAGATTGCCGCAGGCGACGCCGAACACGAGCGCGGGAACGACGCCGCCGGCGAACAGGCCGTAATCCCACACATTGCGCCAGACGGGGCTTTCGATCTTCGAGCGGTAGTCGAAGCCGACGGGCCGGAAGAACAGGGCGAAGAGCACCAGCAGCATCGCCATGTAGAAGCCGGAGAAGGCCGAGGCGTAGACCAGCGGCCAGGCGGCGAACAGGGCGCCGCCGGCGGTGATGAACCACACCTGGTTGCCGTCCCAGTGCGGGCCGATGGTGTTGATCGCGATGCGCCGCTCCGTGTCTGTGCGGGCGACGAAGGGCAACAGGCTGCCGACGCCCATGTCCATGCCGTCGGTGATGGCGAAGCCGATCAGCAGCGCGCCGACGAGAACCCACCAGACGAGCTTCAGCGTCTCATAGTCGAGCATGATTTGGTCCTTTCGGCGTCTATTCGGCCGGCGCCGCGGCGGGGCTGGTCTTTCTTTCGAAATGATACCGACCGACGCCGAGCGAGCTCGGTCCGAGCCGAACGAATTTCGTCATCAGGAACACTTCGATGACGAGCAGCAGCGTGTAGAAGCCGATGAAGCCGCTGAGGGAGAAGATGAGGTCCGAACGGGTCAGGCTCGACGTGCCGAGGAAGGTCGGCAGCACCTCGCCGATGGCCCAGGGCTGGCGGCCGAACTCCGCGACGAACCAGCCGGCCTCGCTCGCGATCCAGGGCGCCGGGATGGCGGCGACGGCGAGCCACAGGAGCCAGCGGTTCTGCTCGAGCCGGCGGCGGGCGTTGAGCCAGAATCCGGCGGCGAAGATGAACAGCATGGCGAAGCCGAGGCCGACCATGGCGCGGAAGGCGAAGAACAGCGGCCAGACGGTCGGGATGGTCGAATCCGCGGCGGCCCTGATGTCGGCCTCGCCGGCTCTCGCCGGATCCTCGACGAACTGCTTCAGGAGGAGGCCGTAGCCAAGGTCTTTCGCATGGGCGTCGAACTGGCTGCGCGTTTCGGGGCTCGCGTCGCCGCGGCGGATCTTCTGCAGGGCGTCATAGGCGAGAAGCCCGGAGCGGATGCGCGTTTCGTGCTGGTCGCGCAGATCGAGCAGGCCAAGCACCGGCGTGTCGAGCGAATGGGTCGCGATGAGGCCCAGCGCCCAGGGGATCTCGATCTTGAAATCGGTCGTCCTCGTCTCCTGGTTCGGGAGGCCGAACAGCGTGAAGGAGGCCGGCGGCGCCTGCGTATGCCATTCCGCCTCGATCGCCGCGAGCTTGACCTTCTGCACGTCGCCAAGCTCATAGCCGCTCGCGTCGCCGAGCACGATGACCGACAGCGAGGAGGCGAGGCCGAAGCCGACCGCGACCGCGAAGGAGCGCCGCGCGAACGGCAGGTCGCGGCCCTTGAGGATGTACCAGGCGGAAATGCCGAGCACGAACATCGAGCCGGTGACATAGCCGGCGGCGACGGCGTGGACGAATTTCACCTGCGCCACGGGGTTGAGGAACACCTCGGCGAAGCTCTGCATCTCCATGCGCATGGTTTCAGGCCGGAACACCGAGCCGACCGGGTTCTGCATCCAGCCGTTGGCGACGAGAATCCACATCGCCGAAAGATTGGAGCCGAGCGCCATCAGGAAGGTGACGGCGAGATGCTGGCGCTTCGTGAGCCGGTCCCAGCCGAGGAAGAACAGGCCGATGAAGGTCGATTCGAGGAAGAAGGCCATCAGGCCCTCGATCGCCAGCGGCGCGCCGAAAATGTCGCCGACGTAATGCGAGTAGTAGGACCAGTTGGTGCCGAACTGGAACTCCATGGTGAGGCCGGTGGCGACGCCGAGGGCGAAGTTGATTCCAAACAGCTTGCCCCAGAATTTGGTCATGTCCCTGTAGATGACCTTGCCGGTCATCACATAGACCGACTCCATGATGACGAGCAGCCATGACAGGCCGAGCGTCAGGGGCACGAAAAGAAAGTGATAAAGAGCCGTCGCCGCGAACTGCCATCGCGACAACTCCACAAACGTCTGATCGATCATGACGGTCGCCATCCTATTGGCGGCGCGCGGCGCGCATCGCCGCCTCGCGCGGTTTCAGCGCGGCCTTGATAGCCGATCAAACTTCTATTTTCTATATAAGATAGACGTCGCGGGCGTCGCGGGCGCGGCCGGATGGTCGCCTGACGGCGCCGGCCTGATCGCGTAAGGGGTTGTTCTGAAAGGCGCTGCCTGCGCGCCTGCGGGCGCCGGCGCAGCCTGCGGCGGCGTTTCGCCGCATCGGGCGCGTCAGGCTCGGGCGGCGGCCGGCCTTGCGCGGCAGGCCGAGGGCTCGCTCGGGCGCATGTCGAGGACGCCGAGAATCTCGTCGCCGTTGACGACGAGATCGGCCACCGTGACCTCATCGAGCGCCTCGAGAAAGGCGGCGGTGGCGCGGCGCAGCGCCCTGGCGAGCACGCATCTGTCGATGAGCGGACAGGTGTTGGTTTGCGGGTCGAAACATTCGACCACGGCGAATCCGTCCTCGGTCCTGCGCAGGATTTCGCCGACGGTGATCTGGCCCGCCGGACGGGCGAGGCGGAAGCCGCCCTTGTTGCCGCGCATGGTCTCGAGATAGCCCCATGTCCCGAGCTGATGCGCGCATTTGACGAGATGCGCCCTGGAGACGCCGAAGCCGAGGGCGACGTCGTTGATCGCCGTCAGTTCCGGGGCCCGGGCCGCCGCGACCATGAGCACGCGCAGGCAGTAATTGGAGTAGCTCGTCAGCCTCATCGATCCTGCCGCCAGGACGCTCGCCCGTCCGCTCCAGATGAGCGCGCCGGCCGAGATTTGCAACAAATCGCGCGCCAAAACAATCGGCGGGGCGTTTTGACGCGGCGCGGCCGGCCCGGCTCAAGGCGACTCGGGGCGCGGCGCGAGGTCGGCGTCGGTGAGGGTCTTCAGAAAGGCGACGATCGCGTCGATCTCGGCGTCGTCGAGCGGCGCCCGGCCGCCCGGCGCGCCGCCGAAGGGCGTGTCTTTTTCGAGATTGGCGCGATAGCGCTCCGGCAGGTCGTCGAAAGTCTCGACGCCGCCGCCCGGCGCGCGCGGATACCAGCGGCCGGGGTCCGTGTCGCGCGTCGCATAGAAGGCGACGGCCGCGCGCAGGTCGTGGATCGCGCCATTGTGGAAGAAGCTCTGGCGCAGCGCGACATTGCGCAGGCTCGGCGTGCGGAAACGGCCGCAATCGCCGGGATGGTCGGCGAGATCCGCGCGCAGCGGCCCGCACAGGCCAAGGTCGAAATGCGCCGGATCGGCGTTGGCCGGCAGCGCGCGGTTGCGCGGCACGCCGAGCGCCACATGCGCATAATCGGTGAACTGCGGCGGCGCGCCGTCTTTTGACGGGCGCGCCGGATGGCAGCGGGCGCAGTCGCCCTTGGCCGCGTCGGAGAACAGCTTCAGGCCGCGCAATTCCTGCTCGCCGAGCTGCGCCCTGCCGGCGAGAAAGGCGTCGTAGCGGCTCGAATAGGGGTAGAACGCGGACGGGCTCTGCTGGAACGCGTCGAGCGCGTCGAGCGCGCCGTCGAAGGCGTCATCCTCGCGCTCGAAGACGCTTTCGCCAAACACGCGCCGGAAGCTCGCCGCATAGGGCGCGGCCGCGAGCCTTGCGGCGACGGCGGCCGGCGAGGCGTTGGCCATCTCGTCGGGCGAAAGCAGCGGGATCTTCGCCTGGTCGCGGGCGCGGTCGACCCTTCCGTCCCAGGTCAGCCCGCCGGTCGGGCCGCCGTCGACGCTTTCGTCGCCCTCTTCGTCGGATTCGAAATAATGCGCCGTGAAGGCCGGCGTCGCCTGTAAATAGCGCAGCGCGGGGACGGCCCGCGTCCCCGCCCGGTCGAGCGAAGGCCCGCCGGAGGCGACCGGCCCCGCGCCCGGCGGGCCGAAGCCGCGCGCGGGGTCGTGGCAGGTCGCGCAGGCCATGGCGCCGGAGGCGGACAGGCCGGGGTCGAAGAACAGTTCGCGCCCGAGCGCGGTCAGGTCCGCGGCGCGGGCGCGGGCCGCCGCCCGGCTCATCGGCCCGGGATGCAGCGCGCGGGGATAGGCGGGCGCGTCGAGCGTGGGGGCGGGCGCTTCGGCGCGCGGGGCGGCGGGCGTGACGGCGAGCGCCGCGCAGAAAAGCCCGGCGACGGCGCGGCGCGCGAGTCTGGTCATGGAAACGTCTTCACGGGCGCGTCAAAAATTCCGTTGCAAGGCCGGTTCGGGGCGAAGGCGCCCGGGTTGGCGCGGGCGCGCCGCGCTTTTAAACCCGCCTGAAGACGTCGCCATGACGCGGCGCGCCGGGGCCGTCATCGAACCGACATGGCGAAGGGCGAAGAGTCGCGCCGGAACCGGCCCGCTTTCCGGCGCGGCGCGAACCGTCTGACCCTGCGGCGCGCGGAAAAACCTGCGCCGGCCTGACTGAAGAGAGCGCTCATGTTTTTGATCGAGCGGACAAAACCCATCCTGCGCGGGGCGGCCTGCGCGGCGCTGCTTTCGGCGGGCGGCCTCGCCCCGGCCGCGGCGGCCCCGCCCGGGTTCGAGCAGATCGAGACCCTCGTCGTGATCTATGCGGAGAACCGCAGCTTCGACAATCTTTACGGCGCCTTTCCGGGCGCCGACGGCCTTGCCGCCGCCCCGCCGCAAACGACGCGCCAGATCGACCGCGACGGCGCGCCGCTGTCCGAGCTGCCGCCAAGCTGGGGCGGCCTCACCGCGCGCGGGGCGAGCCCGGTCGTCACGCAGGCGCAATCGGCCCATCTGCCCAACGCGCCTTTCGCCCTCGACGACCCGGCGGGCTTCGCCCTGTCCCTTTCGACGCCGACGCGCGACCTCTGGCACCGCTTCTACCAGAACCAGATGCAGATCGACGGCGGCCGCAACGACGCCTTCGCCGCCTATTCCGACGCCGGCGGCCTCGCCATGGGCTATTACGACGGCTCGAAACTGCCGCTGTGGGACGTCGCCCGCCGCTATGTGCTCGCCGACCATTTCTTTCAGGGCGGCTTCGGCGGCTCCTTCCTCAATCATTTCGAGCTCGTCTGCGCCTGCGCGCCCTTTTATCCCGACGCCGACGAAAGCCCGGCGAAGGATCTGATCTCGGTCGTCGAGGGCGACGGAACGCGGCTCAAGCTCGCCGCCAATTCGCCGGCCTCGGCCCTCGACGGGCCGCCGAAATTCGTCCGCGACGGCAACCTCACGCCCGATTTTTATGCGGTCAACACCATGCAGCCGCCCTACCAGCCGAGCGCGGTCGGGCCGGCGGCGGGCGGCGACCCCGCCCATGCCGACCGCGCCAAGGCCGCCGTCCTGCCGCCGCAGACGCAGACGACCATCGGCGACCTGCTCTCCCAGAAGGGGATCGACTGGGCCTGGTACGCCGGCGCCTGGGGCGCGGCGCTCGAAGGCGAAAACGGCGAGCCGGCGCCGAATTTCCAGTTCCACCACCAGCCGTTCAACTATTTTGTCGCCATGGCCCCGGGAACGGCGGCGCGCGCAGCGCATCTGCGCGACGGCGGGCTCGACGGCGCCGCCTTCCTCGCCGACGTCGACGCCGGCAGGCTGCCCGCCGTCGCCTTCTACAAGCCGCAGGGCAATCTCAACGAGCATCCCGGCTACACGGATCTGCTTTCGGGGGATCAGCATATCGCCGAAATCGTCGCGCGGCTCGAAAAAAGCCCGCAATGGCCGCATATGCTGGTCGTCGTCACCTATGACGAGAACGGCGGCTTCTGGGACCATGCGGCTCCGCCGAAGGCCGACCGTTTCGGCCCCGGCTCGCGCATTCCGGCGCTGATCGTCTCGCCCTATGCGCGCCGCGGCTTCGTCGACCATACGCTTTATGACACGACCTCGATCCTGCGCTTCATCTCCGCGCGCTGGGATCTGCCGACCCTGCCGGGCCTCGCCGCGCGCGACGCCGCGCTTCGCGCCCATGGCGAGCCGCCGCTCGGCGACCTCTCGGCCGCGCTCGATCTCGGGCGCTGAACGGCGCCGCGCCCGCTGAAGCGGCCGCCGGCGTCCGGCGCGCGCCCGGTCACGGCCGCAGCCAGACCGTCATGCCGGGTTCGAGCCCCTCGACCGGACGTTCGGGGTCGATCCGCAGGCGGAAGCTGTTGAGGTCATGGTCGCCGACCGCGCGGGCGGCGCGCCATGTGGCGAATTCGCCGAGCGGGCGCAGCGCGACCGTCCGCGCCGGGATGGCCTTGCCGTCTCCGCCGACGATCGTCGCCGGCAGGCCGACGGCGAGGCCCGGCAGACGGTCCTCGCGGATCGTGAAGCTGAACCAGCGCCCGCCTTCGACGGCGAGGGTCAGGACCGGCTTGCCCGGCGTCAGGATCTCGCCGGGCGCGGCCGCCTGCGCAGCCACCGTGCCGCCGACCGGCGCCGTGAGCCGCGTCTTGGCCAGGGCGGCCTCGATGTCGGCGAGCTTCGCCTGATCCAGCGAGCGCCTGGCGACGTCGAGCGAGGCGGTGGTTTCGTCGAGCTTCTGGAGCGTCGCGAAATTCTTCTCGGTCAATTGCCGCGTGCGGCCATAGGTCTGCTGCGCGAGCCGCGCCGAGGCCTCCGCCGCGGCGACCGCCGCCTTGCGCGCGGCGAGGTCCTCGGCGCGCGTGCCGACCTCGATGCGCGTGGCGTCCGCCTCGGCCTGCGCCAGCAGCGGCTGCGGCCGGGTCGGGAACCACGGCGAAAGCCCGACGATCGCCGTGACCGCGAGCGCGACGATGATCGCGCCCGCCCGCCGGCGGGCGGCGCCGCTCCCTGCGCCTCTTGCCCGGCGAAATCCTGCGCGCCGTCGCGTTTCACGCTTTCATCCCTGCGCCGCCGTCACGGGCGCGGGGTCGCCGCTTCGCGTCACGGCCGGGCCAGCTCCGCCGCCCTGGGGACGGGCGCGGCGAGCGCCTCCGGCGCGCCAAACAGCGCCTCGACGCGGGCGAGGCGCAGCTCGGCCTCGCCGTCGAGCTCGCCGCCCGCGCGCGCGACCTTGCGGATCGCGTCGAGCGCCGCGGCGCGGACGGCGGCGGCAGCTTCGGCAGCGCCGCCATCGCCCGCTCTTCGTCAAGGCGCAGGATCAGCGTCTGGCGGCGCAGCATGTCCTTCAGCGCGGCGACGGGCGTCTGCGGGCGGCGCTCGTCACGCAGCTTCATGAGTTCGGCATAGGCGCGCTCGTCGATCGCGCGCTGGCCGCGGCAGACGTAAATCAGCGCGGAAACCGGCTTCGAGCAGCCCGCCCTGGTCGAGCCCTTCGGCCGCCTCCGCGCGCTGCCGGCTCATTGCGGCCGCCCGGGCGAGATCGCGCGCCGCCGTCCGGCGCGGCCGGTCCTCGGTCGGGTCGAGCCCGACCAGCGCCTGCAGCAGGGGCGCGCCATAGACGGATAAAAAGACGGTTTCCGTCAGCGCGCTCTCGATCGCCTCCGAGAAAAGGGTCTCGCCGGCGAGCCAGAAATTGTCGGGCGGAACCGGCGCGCGATGGGCGCGGACCGCTTCGGCGAGCGGGCCGACCTGCGCCATGAACGGGTTCTGCGACGAAAACAGCGAAAAGCGCAGCCTGTTGCGGTCGGTCCTGCGCAGCAACTCCGCCGTCGCCGCGTTGCTGAAGGCGCGCGCCGTGGGCGCGAGAAAGGCGTGGTAGAGCGCCTTGTTGATCTCCGACACGCGGGCGACGGCGGAAAAGCGCCGCTCGTCGGCGGCGTCATTGCCGCCGAGCGCGCGGATGTCGTCGAGGCGGCGCGGCTCGAAACGCAACAGGTAGCGCCCGACGACGAGATCGCGGTTGGGCGCGTCCGCGGCGAGCTCGACGATCGTCGCCTGGAAGAGGCCGGGCGGCAGAAGCTCGAACGCCTCCATGCAGTTGATGAATTTGTCATGCTCCTTCGTCGCCACCTGGCCGGAGACGAAGATGCCGAGATGGCCGATCGATTCATGCAGCGCGTAGACGATGGTCTGCCCGCCGGCCTGAAGCTCGTCGTCGCTGGCGTAAGGTCGGTGATCCAGCCGAGCGCCTGTTGCGGCGGGGTGATGTCGTCGCCCCATGAGCAGAACGCCACGATCGGCGCGCGGATGTTGCGCAGGTCGACCGCGACGCCGTTCGACGCGCGCAGCTCGCCCGAAGTCAGCCGGTCGCCGACGAACAGGTTGTCGGCGATCCACTGCATCTCGCCGGCGTTGAGCAGCACCGGATTGCCCCACCAGGTCTCGAAATCGAGAAAACGCTCGGCCTCGGCGTCGATCTTCGAATAGACGTTGTAAGGCTTCTTCCAATAGGTGTTGGCGGGGTTCATGCGCTCGAAATTCTCGACCAGCGCGGCGCCGTCGAAGATCCCGGCGCCGAGATCGCCGGCGAGCGCGGTGAGCCATGTGCCGCCGAGCATGCCGCCGAGATAGCGCAGCGGCCGCGTCCCGTGCACGCCCTGCCAGTAGGAGAGCGGCGCGCCGGCGAGCACGAGGGCGCCGACCGGTTCGGGATCGACCGCCGCAGTCATGGCGATCTGCCAGCCGGCCTGACAATTGCCGATGAGGCAGGGCTTGCCGGGCGCTTGCGGGTGCAGCGCGCCGACCATGCGGATGAAATGCGCCTCCGCCGCGCAAACGTCCTCAATGGTCTGGCCGGGCTCGGGCTTCGGCAGGAAGCCGACGAAATAACAGGGGTGTCCGGCGGCGAGCGCCTGGCCGATCTCGCTCTGCGCCTTCATGCCGCCGATGCCCGGGCCATGGCCGGCGCGCGGATCGAACACGATGAAGGGGCGCTTTTTCGGGTCGATCGCGACGCCTTGCGGCGGCGTGATCGCGGCCAGCACGTAATTGACCGGGCGCGGCAGCTGGCGCCCGTCGGCGACGAGGCTCGCCTTGAAGTCGAGGACGTTGGGGGCGAGCGCGTCGGCGCGCTTCAGATAGGTGTCGCCGCGCCGGCGCAGCACGTCGAGAAACAGGATCGAGCGCTGCGCGGCGTCGAGCCAATAGTCGCCGACGGGGCGAAGGCCGAGGCGAAGGCCGTTCCCTGCTTCAGCGCCGCGTGGACTGCGCCGGCGGCGTCCCGCCCGTTCTCGCCGCTCATGGCGTCCTCCCTTTTTGGTGTCGCCTCATCGCCCGTTCATGCGCGCCAAATCAGGATCGCCAAATCAGGATCGCCAAATCAGGATCGCCACGTCAGGATCGCCACTTCAGGAACAGGCCGACGTCGTCGGGAAGGCCATGCGGCCAGTCGATGATCAGCGCCTTGAGCCCATAGCCGAGATCCTGAAACTTCCGCTTCCAGACCTCGTAGAGCCGCCGCGGCGCGCCGACGAGCGACTCCGGCGAGTCCTCTTCAGGAAGATTGATCGAGCGCCCGTGATCCTTGCACATTTCCGAGGGAAAACGAAGAACGAGCAGCTCATGCTCGTCGCGTTCGGCGGCGAGCTCGATGCGGCGGCGCAGCGCCCCGGCCGGCGCGAACGAGCGTGCGGTCATCGCGGCGTCGAGCCGCTCCAGCCCGTCGCGGCTCGCGCCGACGACGCTTTTTCGCCGCAGCGCCGCCTCGAACACGCGCAGCAGGTTGAGGTCGAACGTCCGCCGTCCCATCATATGATCCTGGAAATCGGAACGCCGCGAAGGGCGCGTCCCGCCGCCCCCGCCGCCCGCCCGGCGCCGGCGAGGATCGCCGGAAGCTGCTGGCCGAGCAGCACGAAGATCACGCCATTGCCGGCGAACTGGGCCGCGTCCCACACCGCCGCGCGATGCACGCGCGTGACCGCAGCGCGCGGCCGGTGCGCTCCTCATGGCCCATGGCGACGCCGGCGCAGACCGCGGCGAGCACGCCCGACGCCTGCACATGCTCGGCGGCGAGATAAGCGCCGAAGGGAATGAGCAGGCTGATCAGGATCTGCGTCCCGGTCTCCTCGCCGAAGCGGCGCGCGATCCGGTCCTTGGCGGCGTTGGCGAGAAAGGTCACGCCGACGCCAACGAGCGCCCCTCCGGCCGCGAGCCACATGAACGTCGCGACGGCGTCGGGGATCGAAAAGGCTCCCGTCAGCGCGGCGGCGACGGCGAAGCGCAGACAGACGAGGCCCGAGGCGTCGTTGAGCAGCGACTCGCCCTCGAGAATTTGCATGAGGCGCTTCGGGATGGGGGTTCGCGCGGCGATCGCCGAGACGGCGACCGCGTCGGTCGGCGAGAGCACGGCGGCGAGCGCGAAGGCGATCGCCGGCGGCATGGCCGGGATCAGCCAGTGGATGAACAGCCCGGCGCCCAGCACCGTGAACAGCACGAGGCCGAAGGCGAGGGCGCAGTCCATTTGTCGCGAAAAAGGCCTTCCCTCGGGATGCGCCAGCCGTCGAGAAACAGCAGCGGCGCAATGAACAGGAGAAGGAAGAGCTTCGGGTCGACCTCGACGCTGAAGTCGAAGCTCGCCGCGATCAGCGCGCCGAGCGCGATCTGGATGAAGGGGGCGGGAGCGGGCGCGGGCGAGGCGCGCTCGATCATGCTGCTCGCGACGACCGCGAGCAGCAGAACGAGAATGATGGTCGTCGTCTCCAAGCCCCGGCCCTGACCCTGTCGCCGCGCCGCGGAAGGCGGGGGCGCGAAGGGCGAGCCTCGCACATGGCGCTTCGGCCGTCTCGCCGGATCTTGCCGCGACTTGCCGCCAGTTGCGCCGAGGCGCGTCGGCGCCTGGCCTGCGCTCAGGGCGACTCGAAGGCGTTCATGGCGCGGGCCGAATAGACGAGCGCCGCGCCTTCGTTGAGGGCGATGGCGACGCCGAGCGCCTCGGCCAGCTCCGCCTTTGTGGCGCCGGCCTTGCGCGCGAGGTCGGCGTGGAAGGCGATGCAGCCGTCGCAGCGGGTCGTCACCGCCACGGCCAGCGCGATGAGCTCGCGCATCTTCGGGCCGAGGCCTGGCCCGGCGGGGGCGGCTTCGGACAGGATCTGGTTGCCCTTGAGGATCGCGGGATTGATCTCGCCGATGGTCGCGAGCGTTCCCATCAGCTGGTCGCGGTAGGCGGCCCAGTTCAGCATGGCGGACGTTTCCTTCCCTGACATGAATGACTATCTAGTAGTAGGTAGTTGAAACGGCCGCAAGGCGCCGCTTGAAGTACGGGCCATGAAAAAGCCGACGCCGCCCGCCGCGCCCGCCGCGCCCGCCGCGCGCCGCCCCGACGCGGCGGCGGGCGAGACCCGCGAGCGCCTGCTCGCCTGCGGCGAGGCGCTGGCGCGTTCCCGCGGCTTCAACGGCTTCAGCTACGCCGACCTCGCCGCGGCGGTCGGCGTGCGCACGGCGAGCATCCATTATCATTTTCCGACGAAAGCCGATCTCGGCCTCGCGCTCGTCGCGCGCTATGACGCCCGCTACGACGCCGCCATGGAGGCGATCGCGCGCGAAACGCCGGACGCCGCGCGCCGCGTCCGCGCCTACGCCGGGCTCTATCTCAAGGGGCTTGAAGACAATCTCGGCTGCCTGTGCGCCGTGCTCGCGGCGAGCCCCGACGTTCTGTCGCTCGAGATGCGCGCGGCGGTCGCGGCCTTCTTTGAAAAACACGTCGTCTGGCTGGCCCGCGTGATCGAGCAAGGCCGGGCTGACGGCACGGCGCGCCCGGGCGCCGCGGCCGAGCCGCTCGCCCGCGCCATCATCTGCCTGCTCGAAGGCGCGCTGATGATGGAGCGCCTTTTTGACGCGCACGGTTTTCCGCGCAATGGAGGCGCCTCCGGCGCGCGCAGCTTCGAAGGCGCGCTCGCGGCCGTCGAGCGCGAAATTGCGCCATAGGGCTTCGCCTCCGGTCGGCGGGCGTTTCATCTCGGAACGGCCGCCCTGCGCGGCGCCGACGCCTTCGACGGCCAGGCTCTCCTTCGGCGGCTCCGCGAGCGCGAGCGTCGCGGCGCCCGGCGTGATGTGATAGGGATTGACGCCGCCGGTCCGCTGGCCCTGATGGGCCCGCGCTCGTTCACTAAAGCTCGAAGCCCGTTTGCAAGGAGGGAGCATGGCATGATCGGACGTTTGAACCATGTCGCCATCGCCGTGCCGGAGCTCGGGCCGGCGACCGCGAAATATCGCGACGCGCTCGGCGCCGAGGTCAGCGCGCCGCAGCCGCTGCCCGAGCATGGCGTGACGGTGGTCTTCGTCACTCTCCCGAACGCCAAGGTCGAGCTGCTCGAACCGCTCGGCGAGGCCTCGCCCATCGCCGATTTCGTCGCGCGCAACCCGAAAGGCGCGATTCATCATTTGTGCTATGAGGTCGACGACATTCTGGCGGCGCGCGACCGGCTGAAGGCCGCGGGGGCGCGCGTGCTCGGCGCCGGCGAGCCGAAGACCGGCGCCCATGGCAAGCCCGTGCTGTTCCTGCATCCCAATGATTTTTCGGGCGCGCTGATCGAGCTCGAGCAGGCCTGACGGCGGCTTCCCCCGTTCCGGACTGCTGTGGCCGCGCGGCGCGTTCCGGCCCGCGCGACAGCCTGGCGCGCGGTCCTGAACAGAAAGAGAACAATAATCCCTTGCCAGTTGTGTCTTTCCCGTGCTAATCAAACACAGGTTGCGCACGGAAAGATTGAAAGCGGATGTTCAGGCTCTCGACGCGCGTGTTTCAGGCCGGCCCTCCCGACGCCGTTCGGCTTGAGGCCGAGCGTTTGATCGGCCTTTACGAAGATCGCGCCTATTACGAAGCGCGTGACCGCGCCGTGGGCCGCTGCCTTGACGGCGCGCGTCCGCCGCGCTTCTGGACCCGCGTCAAGCGCGAGGTCGCCCGGATGCAGGACATCGACGTCGGCGTTTCGGGCGCCGATCTGCGCGCCTGATCGTCGGGCCGGCGCAGGCCCTGCGCCTCGGCCGCCCGCCGTCGGGCGGCGCGTCTTCTTCCGCGTCTTCACGTTCACGGTCCGGGCGAAAGCTCCACGGTCCGGGCGAAAGAGGACCGTCGGGGCGAAAGAGGACAGTCCGGGCGAAAGCGGGCGGCGCGCTTGACTTCGCCGGCCGGCTCTCCATAAAGAGGCGGCGGCGCGGGAGCGCCGCCGGGCCGCGCCAAGGCGCAAGGCTCCGGGCGCGTAGCTCAGCGGGAGAGCACTCCCTTCACACGGGAGGGGTCACAGGTTCAATCCCTGTCGCGCCCACCATTGTCTTCAGAGTCCGCCGTTTTCTTCAGAAATCTGATGTTTCGGAAATCCGGCCGGCGCATGCGAACGGCTCCCGGCAAGATCCAGACCTCTCCCGGCGCGAACAGGGCGAACTCGGGAGCTTGGCGGCGCGGGCGCGTCCCGGCGCGGACGATGCGGGGCGCCCCGCCCGTCGCGGCGCCGGGCCTTGTCCAGCGCAATTTTGCCGGTCCGGCCCTGCGCGCCCGTCCGGGGCGTCGCCATAAACCATCGTCGCTTTATGAGTCGTCGTCGCGTGCCGCCGCCGCAGGCGGGCGGGAGGCGAGGGGGTCGCGGGCCGGGACGCCATGCCGCGCGTCCGCTTTTGCGCGTCCGGTAGGGAACGAGCGTCCGCGAAACCTGCATGAGGCTCGCGCGCCGGCCGGGCGGCGGCGTGGGAGGAGCGGAGTGTGAGTCATGTCCGGCGACGATTGTTCGCGCTCGCCGCGGTCGCGCTGGCGCTTGGGCTCGGAGCGGCCGCCTGGCGCGTCGTCTCGCGGCCCAGCGTCCTGACGATCGCCGTCGGCCCGCCCAACGGCGACGACGCCGATTTCGTCGACGCCTGGGCGCGGGCGCTCGCCGCCGCGGACGCGCCCGTGCGACTCAGGGTTCTGCCCGTCGCCGGCCCCGGCGACGCGCTGCGCAGGCTGGAGAGCGGCGCGGCCGCGCTCGCCGTCATGCGCGCGGACGTCGGCGCGACGGACCGGCTTCGCGCGGTCGCGCTCCTGCACAGCGATCCGGTGGTGATCGCCGCCCCGGCGAGCGCCAAAATCGACGCCTTCGCCAGGCTCAAGGGCAAGACGCTCGGCGTCGTCGGGCCGCCCTCGGCCAATGACGCGCTGGTCGACGCGCTGCGTCGCCATTATCGCATCGAGGTCGCCGCCGTCGCGCTTGCGCCGGTCCCGGCGCAGATCGCGGCCGCCCTGCGCGAGAAGAAAGTGGACGCGCTGCTGTTCGTGGCTTCGGCGATTCGCGGCGGCCGTATCGCGGACGGATGGGCCGCGACGCGCCGGGCGCTGGGCAAGACGCTCGCCTTCACGCCGATCGACGACAATGACGCGATCGTCGAGGCGTCGCCCGCCTATGAATCGGGAGAAATTCCGGCCGGCCTGTTCGGCGGGTCGCCGCTGCTGCCGCCCGAGGAGGTCGCCACCCTGCGCGCGCCGACCTATCTCGTGGCGGATCGCGCGGTCGCCGACAGGACCGTCGCCCTTCTGGCCCGCAGCCTGTTCGAGCGCCGCCAGGCCATCGCCGCCGAGTCCGGCGTCGCCAATCTGGTCAAGGCCGCGAGCGTCGACAGGGACGCGGCCTTTCCGATCCATCCCGGCGCGCGGGCCTATTACGACGGCGAGGAAAGCTCGCTCATGGAGCAATATGGCGACTGGCTCTATTACGGCCCGCTGCTCGTCGGCGGCCTCGCCTCGGCCGCCATGGCGGCGCTGCGCTTTCTCGGCTTCAGGCGCGAGGGCGAGGCGACCGAAAGCCTGCTTTCCAGGGCGCCGGCGGTCATTTCGGTGATCAAGGCCGCGAAAACCGTCGAGGAGCTCGACGACATCCGCGCGCAGATCGACGCGGCGGTCGAGCGTTTCACGCGCGACGTCGTCGTCGGCGCGATCGAGGAGACGAAGACGGCGCCGATCGCGCTCGTGGTCGATTATCTCGGCCGCATGATCGCCGAACGCCGCCGCGAACTCTCCGCCGGGCCGACCGGATAGCGGTTTGGGCCGCCGGCGCCGCGCGGCGCCGCGCGCCTGCGCCTCGCCGCCGTCATCGCTCCGTGATCTTCAGCTCGATGCGCCGGTTGCGGCGGTTCGCTTCTTCGCCGTCGCCGGGGTCGATCGGCTGGAACTCGCCGAACCCGGTCGCCGCGAGGCGCTGCGGCGACACGCCTTTCGAGACCAGATATTGCGCGACGGCGATGGCGCGCGCGGCCGAAAGCGCCCAGTTCGACGGAAAAGCGCCGGACTGGATCGGCCGCCTGTCGGTGTGGCCGTCGATGCGCAGCACCCAGGGGATGTCCGGCGGAATCTCGCCCTCAAGCGCGACGACCGCCGCCGCGAGCTTGTCGAGCTCGGCCTTGCCGGCCGCATCGACCGTCGCCTGGCCCGACTGGAACAGAACCTCGGACTGCAGCACGAAGCGGTCGCCGACGACCGCGACGCCGGGGCGCTCGCCGAGGATCTGGCGCAGCCGCCCGAAGAAGTCGGAGCGGTAGCGCGCGAGCTCCTGCACCTTCTGGGCGAGCGCGACGTTGAGCCTCGACCCGAGCTCGGCGATCTTCTCCTGCGACTCGGCGCCCGATTTCTCGGAGGCCGAGAGCGCGTCCTCGAGCGCCGCAAGCTGGCGGCGCAGGGCGGCGATCTGCTGGTTCAGCACGTCGACCTTCGCCAGCGCCTGCGCCGAGATGTCCTTTTCGGCCTTGAGCGCCGCGCCGCCCGCGCCCTCGGCCGAGGCCTTTTCGTCGATCGCGCCCTGCAGCCGCGCCCGGTCCTTTTCGGCGGCGGCGAGATTGGACGACAGCAGCGTGGCCCGTTCCTCGGCCTCGCCCTTGCCGACGCGCTCGAGCGCGAGCAGGGAGCTCAGCTCCTCGATCTGGCGGTTGAGGCGCAGCAGCGCCTTGTCCTTGTCGGTCGCCTCGCGCGCCAGAAAGAACTGCGCCAGCATGAACATCGACAGGAGAAAGATGAAGACGAGCAGCATGGTCGACAAGGCGTCGACGAAGCCCGGCCAGTAATCGACGTGGCGCGGCCGCGCGCGGGGACGGGCGGGCATCAGGCGAGGATCCGCGCGGGGGCGAGGGGCGTCATCCGCGCTCCTTCAGGGAGGTCGGCTGGGAGGCGCCTTGCTGAGAGGCGCCCGTTTGCAGCCCGTCGGCGAGCCGGTCGAGCGTCTGCGCGAGGGCGACGTTGCGGTCGGCCTGGGCCTCGACCCAGTCGCGGATGATCTGCTGTTCGGCGCGCATGTGCTGGGCCAGCGACTGCACCCCGTCCGCGAGATTGGCGAGCGCGAGCGAGGAGGCTTTCGACTGCGCGGGATCGGCCGCCGCGGCGAGCGTCGTCAGCGCGGCGGTGAGGTCCGGCGGCAGGCCGTCGAAGCGCGGCGACGCCTCGGGCGCGGGCGCGTTCGCCGCCAGATTGTCCTCAAGCTCGGCGTAGAAGCGATTCTGCGCCTGTCCGGCCTGAAGGTCGAGAAAGCCGAGAATGAGCGATCCCGCGAGGCCGAACAGCGACGAGGTGAAGGAGATGCTCATGCCGGCGATGGGCGCGGCGAGGCCGCTCTTGAGGTCCTCGAACATCGAGGCCGCGTCGCCGCCGCCCTGCATCGAGGCGATGACGCCGCTGATCGAGCCGACGGTTTCGAGCAGGCCCCAGAAGGTGCCGAGCAGGCCGAGAAAGACGAGCAGGCCGGTCAGATAGCGCGCCGTGTCGCGCGATTCGTCGAGCCGCGCGCCGATCATGTCGAGCACGGCGCGCAGCGGCAGCGCGCCCGGCCCGTGCTGCGCCTGCGGCCGCGCGCGGAACAGATGCGCCAGCGGGGCGAGCAGCACGGGCGGCTTCGCCTTGCGGGCGCCGCCGGCGAGCAGGGCGTTGGCCCAGCGCGTTTCGCGGAACAGGCGCGCGACCTGCCGCAGGCCGAGCAGCACGCCGAGCGCGAGCACGCCGAGAATCAGCCCGTTGAGGCCCGGATTGGCCATGAAGGCCGTGGCGATCTGGCGATGCAGCGCCGCCGCGCAAAAACCCGCGAGAAGCAGGAACACGACCATGCGCGTGAGATAGACCGTCGGCGGCGTCAGCCGGCCCCCCGGCGCGGCGCTCATCGGCCAGCCCCCGCTCCCGACGGCCTCGCGCTTCCCGACGGCCTCGCGCTTCCCGACGGCCTCGCGCTTCCCGGCGGCCATGGCGCGCGCTGGCGCAGCGGGGCGCGAACTGCGCGGAACTTCATGGGATTCTCCTCCGTGGCGGTCCAGCCGGCGGGGCGGCCGCGACGGGCGCCGGTTTCACGGGCCAGACCCTGTTTCAACGGCTGTTTCAACGGCCAGGCCTTGCCGGAACTTTGACCGCAAGCGGGCGTTGCGGCAAGGCCCGTCTGGAGACGCTTCATGAGCGACGTGTTCGATGCTCCTCAACGACGTCCGCCTGAGGAACGCGATCCGGGCCGCTCTATCGAAACCCTGACCACGGCCGTCATCGCCACGCTCTGCGTCGTCGCGCTCTACGCCGCGCGCGGCGTGCTGGTGCCGGTGGCCATCGCCGTCCTTCTCAGCTTCGTGCTCTCCATTCCGGTGCGCGCGCTGCGCCGCCTCGGCTTCAACCGCGTCGTCGCCGTGCTGGCCGTCGTGCTCGCCGCGCTCGCCCTGACCTTCATGGTCAGCGCCGCCATGACGCGGCAGGTGGCCGACCTCGCGACGAGCCTGCCGCAATATGAGGAGACCATCAAGACCAAGGCGAGCGCGCTGCGCGAGCTCGTCGCCGCCAATTCGGCGCTCGAGAAGGGGGCGGCGATCCTGAAGGACATCGGGCGGCTCGGCCGCGGCCCCTCCGGCGAGGAGCCGGCGCAGGGGCCGGCGCGCGGCGAGAGCGCGCGCATCGCGCCCGCCGGGGAGCCCGAGCCCGTTCCGGTCGTGGTGCACGAGGCCGAGCCGACGCCGCTCGCCATGCTGCAGACGGTGCTCGGGACGGCGCTTTCGCCGCTCGAAACCATGGCCATCGTCGCCATCTTCGTGATCTTCATCCTCCTGCAGCGCGAGGACCTGCGCAACCGCTTCATCCGCCTCGCCGGCGCGCGCGACCTGCAGCGCACTTCGGTCGCGATGAACGACGCGGCCTCGCGCCTCAGCCGCTATTTCCTCGCCCAGTTCCTGCTCAACGCGAGCTTCGGCGTCGTCGTCGCGGCGGGCCTTTACCTGATCGGCGTGCCGGGGGCGATCCTGTTCGGGCTCGTCGGCTTTCTCATGCGCTTTGTGCCCTATGTCGGCGCGGTGGTGACGGCGGCTCTGCCGGTCGCGCTCGCGGCGGCGGTCGATCCCGGCTGGGGCATGGCGCTGAAGACGGCGGCGATGTTCGTCGTGATCGAGGCGGCGGTCGGCCATTTCATCGAGCCGCTGCTTTATGGCCGCAACACCGGCCTCTCGCCCATCGCCGTGGTCGCCGCGGCGACTTTCTGGACCTGGCTCTGGGGCCCCGTCGGGCTTCTGCTCGCGACTCCGCTCACCGTCTGCCTCGTGGTGCTCGGCCGCCATGTCGAGCAGTTGAGCTTCCTTGACGTCATTCTCGGCGACGCGCCGGCGCTGACCCCGGTCGAGCATTTCTACCAGCGCCTGCTCGTCGACGACGCCTCCGAGATCGCCGACCAGGCGGAGGTCTTTCTCAAAACCGGGCCGCTCGTCGCCTATTATGACGAGGTCGCGCTGAGCGGCCTCGCGCTCGCCGAAGCCGACGCAAGGCGCGGCGTGCTGACCGAGCAGCGCCAGAAACAGATGAAGGAGACGGTCCGCGAAATCGCCGAGAATCTCTCCGACCACGAGGACGAGGAGCCCGAGGGGCGCGCGCGCCCTGCGGCCGACCGCGAGCCCGTCGCCGACCTGCGCGGCGAGCGGGACACGCTCGCCGCCGAACGCGCCGCGGCCGGGGCGAAGGCGCCGGACGACGCGCCGCCGGCCGCGCCGCCGCGCAAGCCGGTCCTGTGCGTCGCCGGCCGCGACGCGCTCGACGAAGCCGCGGCGATCCTGCTCGCGCAGATTCTCGAAAAGCATGGCGTCGCCGCCAAAGTCGAGCCGGCCGACCTTCTGCGCGTCGGCGGCGTTCTCAATCTCGCCGGAGCCGGCGCGCAGATGATCTGCCTGTCCTATGTCGGCGCGGAGGCCGGCGCGGCGCAGGCGCGCTACGCCGTCAGGCGCCTGCGCCGCCGCCTGCCGGACGCCTGCATCGTCGTCGGCCTGTGGCGCGCCGACGAGGCGCAGGCCGCCGATTTCGGCGCCCAGACGCGAGCCGACCTCTGCGTCGCGCGGATCGACGACGCGACGCGCCATTTCGTCGAGGCGCAGCGGCGCGCCGTGCTGTCGCGGGCGATCCCCGCGCCGCAGGCCGTTCCGACGCCGCCGCCGTCCGTCGCGACGCAGGGCGCAGACCCCGCGGCGGCGCCGGACGCAGGGCCTGCGGCGGCCTGAGGCGGGCGGAGACTTCGCCGCGGGCGCCCGTCGCGCCGGATTGGTTCGATTTTACGGGAGCGACTTAAGCCTCGCGCAAGTTTGGGCCGCTATTGCTGACGTCACGCCAGGTTGGACCGCGCTGCGCGTCTAAAGGCATCATGCCGCCCTGTCGTACCGGCGCAAATCCGGTATGTCCCCCATCATCTGAACGCCAAGGGACATTCCATGTCGAGCCTTCTGACCAACACCGCCGCCATGACGGCGCTCGCCGCCCTGACCCAGACGCAGGAGTCGCTGTCAAAAACCGAAAATCAGATCTCGACCGGTCTGCGCATCAGCACGGCCGCCGACAACGCCGCCTACTGGTCGATCGCCACCAAGATGAAGTCGAACGTCGGGGCGCTCGGCTCCGTCTCCGACGCGCTCGGCGAAAGCTCGGCGCTCGTCTCGACCATGACCAACGCGCTGAACAGCTCGATTTCCGTGGTCGACAACATCAAGAAGGCGCTCGTCACGGCCTCCGCCGCCGACGCCGATCTGGGCAAGATCCAGACCGACATCGCCTTTCAGCAGGCGTCGCTCGTCAGCATCGGAAGCTCCGCCGTGTTTAACGGGCTGAACTTCCTCGAAACGAGCGGCGGAAACGTCAATCTCGTCGCCTCCTATGACACGTCGAACGGCGTCAGCTTCCTCAGCCTCGACACCAGCCAGACGGCGCTGTTTGACGCGACCACCGGCGCGACCTCCGGCATCCTCGGCTCGACGGGCGCCAATTACGCGTCGGCGTCGATCCTCACGCTCGACGTCACCACGGCGACGGCGGGCGACATCTCCAACATGCTGAAGGACGTGGAAGCGGCGATCAGCTCGATGACCACCGCGGCGAGCCAGCTCGGCGCGACGTCGACGAACATTTCGACGCAGCAGACCTACATCTCGAATCTCAGCGATTCACTGACGACCGGCGTCGGCTCGCTCGTCGACGCCAACATGAACGAAGCCGCGACCAAGCTCGCGGCGCTCCAGGTGCAGCAGCAGCTCGGCATTCAGGCCCTGAGCATCTCGAACTCCAACTCGCAGCTGATCCTGAAGCTCTTCCAGTAACCGCCGCCGGACGGCGGGTCGCGGGCCGCGCTCCATAGGGGCGCGGCCCGTTTTGTTTTGCAATCTTCGGACAAGCTTGAGCCGGTAGCCTCTGCGCGTCTCTTCCGTCGTTTGAGAAACTACATGGTTCGTCAGAAGCAGATCGAGCAGATATGGGCAAACCTGCTCAAGCTTGGATCGCGTCGCCTCATAGCCCTCGCGATGATCGGCGTGACGCTCTTCGCGATGACCGGGCTCGCCGGCTATTTTCTCAGCCGGCCGTCGCTGGAGACGCTCTATTCCGGCCTCGACAGGCAGGACGTCGCCCGCATCGGCGCGGCGTTGAAGGAGGCCGGCGTCGGCTTCGACGTGAACGCCGAGGGGAACACGATCTTCGTGCGCTATGGCGAGACCGCGCGCGCGCGGATGCTGCTGGCCGAAAAAGGCCTGCCAAACAGCATGAACGCCGGCAACGAACTGTTCGACAAGCTGGGCTCGCTCGGCCTCACGACCTTCATGCAGGAAGTGACGCGCGTGCGCGCGCTCGAAGGCGAACTCGCCCGCACCATTCAGCTGATGCGCGGCGTCAAGGCGGCGCGCGTGCATGTCGTGATGCCCGACGAAGGCTCCTTCCGCCGCTCGCGGGAGCCGCCGTCCGCGTCTGTGGTGATCCGCACCGAAATGGCGGACGACGTGAGCGCGGCGAAGTCGATCCGCCATCTCGTGGCCTCCGCCGTGCCGGGCATGCCGATGGAGCAGGTCACGGTCCTCAACACCGAAGGCGTGCTGCTGGCCTCGGGGTCCGATCTCGCCGACGCCGCGCCCGGCGGCATGTTCACGCTTGAGCGCACGGTCTCGCAGGAGATCCTCGGCAACATCAGAAAGACGCTGACGCCCTATCTCGGATTGCGCAATTTTCAGGTCAGCGTCGCCGCGCGGCTCAACACGGACAAAAGACAGACCAATGAGACGATCTACAATCCGGATTCGCGCGTAGAACGCTCGGTCAAGGTCACGCGCCAGAATCAGACGACTCAGAACAGCGTCAGCCAGTCGCCGACGACGGTCGAGCGCAATCTTCCGCAGGAGCAGGTGAAGGCCGACGACGGCAAGCGTTCGAGCGAGGAAACGAAAAAGAGCGAGGAGCTGACCAATTACGAAGTGTCGTCGAAGACGGTCAACACCGTAAGCGGAGGATACGCCGTCGAGAACATTTCCGTGGCCGTGCTCATCAACAAGGCGGCCCTGGCCGCGCCCGGCGGCGGAGCGCCTGCGGCGGAGGCGCAGGAGCGCCAGCTCGACGAATTGCGCCAGCTCATCGCGTCGGCCGCCGGGGCCAACATGGCGCGCGGCGACGTGGTCAAGATCACGGCGGTCGACTTCATCGACGCTGACCGAAACCTTGAGCCGCAGCCGCCGCCGTCGATCGCCGAAATGCTCGTGCGGCAGTCGGGCAATGTGCTGAATGCGGCGACGATCCTGATCGTCGCGCTGCTCCTGATCTGGTTCGGCCTGAGGCCTGCGGCCCGCGCCATCGTCGCCCAGTCCGCCCCCAAGGAGATCGCCGAGCTCGAAGCCCTCGAGAATTTCTCGGTGCCCGACGCCATGGGCGACCCCGGCCTCCAGCTCGGCGAGTGGGCGCCCGAGCCTGAAGTCAATCTGATCGAGGATCTGACGAACGCGCCGCGGCGCTCGTCGCAGAAGCGGCTCGAACAGATCGTCGACTTCAACGAAGAGCAGGCGGCGGCGATTCTCAAGCAGTGGCTACGCCAGGGAGAGTATGCGTGAAGCCGCGTCCCGTCGCCCATGTTCTTGCGAGATTTGGCGCCATGACGCCGACGCCCGCCGTCGCGCCGGCTCGGGACGCCGAAATCGACGCAAACCCGGCGCGCGACGCGGATCCGGCGGCGCCGGAGGACGCGGCGTTTGAGGCCGCGCTGTCAGACGCGCGGGCGGAGGGCGCGAACGAAGCGGCGCGCGTCTATGAACGCAGGCTGCAGGAGGAGCGTCAGGACGCGTTGAGCGCGCGCGCCCTTGCGCGAGACTCATGGGCGCAGGAAGAAGGGTCGCGTCTGGCCGAGGACTTGCGGGCGGGATTTCTTCTGCTCGAAGAAAGCGTCGCCGAATGCCTGTCGAATTTCATGCAGGCGTTTCTTGAGGCGACGGCGCGTGAACGCGCATTCGACGAACTGGCGTCGACCGTCAGGGCGATTGTCCGAGGCGGCGCGCCGCGACTCGCCGTTCACGGCAGCGCCGACCTTCTCCGATCGGCGCGAAGCCGTCTCGACATGATTGCGACGCCGGTCGAATTCATCGACGACGGAGAGCCCGGCGTGCGCGTCGTCGCGCATAAGACCGAGATCGAAACGCGGCTGTCCGCCTGGCGGGACTCATTCAAACGTGCGTCGGAGTAGACCGTGGCCGAGACCGAACAGCACGAAATCGTCGTCATCAAACGGCACGGATCGCATGACGACGAACATCATGGCGGCGCGTGGAAGATCGCATTCGCGGATTTCATGACGGCGATGATGGCGCTGTTTCTCGTGCTTTGGCTCATCAGCTCGACCAGCGACAAGACCAAACAGGCCGTCGCGCAGTATTTCAACCCTGTGAAGCTGGTCGACGTCACGACGCTCAAGAAGGGATTTCGTGATCCGAAAAAGACCGAGCTTGGCGCAGGCGCCAGCCATGCCGAGCCGAAGACGAACGGCGACGGCGACCACGAGCCGGTGGAGACCGCCGCCGCCGAGCGGTCGGACGCGAAATCGCGCACACCGACGGACGCGGCGATGTTCAAGGATCCCTATTCGGCGCTCGCCGAAATCGCCGCAAGCGGGAAAGAAGGGACGCCGCGCGCGGCGGGCGACGACAACGAACGTTCTGACGCCGGCTCAGCCGACGCTTCGGACGTCTTTTCGGATCCATTCACCACCGTTCCCCGTGTGGCGAAATCGCTCGACGCGCATGACGCGCCAGATCGTCGTAACGCGCCCCGGTCGACGGACGGCGTCAATGCGGTCGGTGGAGAAGCGGCGCAAGCGGCGCCAAAATCCGAAACGCGAAGCGCGCATGTCGCACGGCCGGGCGCCGTTCCCGCCAAGACGGACGCGAACGATCGGACGGCGACATATGAGCGTGAGGCCGAGCAAATGAAAGCCGACGTCGACAAAAAGATCAGAGCGCAGACGCCTGGCCACGGTCCGGGCGTCGAGGTGGCTTCGACGCCGGAAGGCGTCCTCATCAGTCTGACCGATGATCCTGATTTTGCGATGTTTCGGGTAGGTTCGGCGAGGCCCGAGCCTGAAACTGTCAAGATCATGGGCGTGATCGGCGAGATGCTCAAGGCCCGTCCGGGCAAGATTGTCGTTCGCGGCCACACGGACGGGCGTCCGTTCCGGTCGGCGGATTATGACAACTGGCGTCTGTCCGCCGCGCGAGCGCAGATGGCGGCCTACATGCTCGCGCGTGGAGGGCTCGACGAAAAGCGCCTTGAACGAATTGAAAGCTATGCGGATCGACATCTGAAAGCGCCGAACGATCCTTTCGCTCCGGTCAATCGACGGATTGAAATTCTGCTGCGAAAGGAGAAATGACGATGTGTCGGAAAGCGCTCGCCGTGATCCTGTCGCTGTTGTCGGCGCATGTGGCCTGTGGACAGGAGCGTCCGGAGGCGCCCCATGAAGACGGCGGTCGTCCGGCTGCGCTGGCCCATGCGCTGATGGACGCGCAAGACCGGCTCACGACCGGCGATGCGGCGGCGAAAGCGCGTGTCGTCGAGCTGAGCGAGGAGCTGGCGCGGAAATTTCGGGCCTTTGACGTCAATGTGTGGAGGCGCCCCTGGAATGTTCAGGCTGTGGTCGCCTATACGCTGAGCGGCGGTCAGCCGCGCGTGTTGCGCTCGATTGTTCAGGCGGGCGTCATTCCGGCGGAAAGCGCGTCTCTGGCGGAGGGCGCGCTCGCCTATGCTGAAGGACGTCAGGACAAGGCGAAGGCGCTTCTTGGCCCCATCGACGCAGGTCAAACCTCGGCGGCCGTAGCCGGCCTGCTCTCGCTCGCGCAGGCTGCTCTGATCGCGAAGGAGGATCCGAAAGCCGCGGCCGTTCTTCTCGACAAGGCGGGCGTATATGCGCCAGGAAGCCTGGTTGAGGAGGCGGCCTTGCGCCGATCTGTGTTGCTCGCGTATGAGACGCTTGACTTCAACCGCTTCGTCACGACGTCGAGCAGATATTTCCGCCGTTTTGGCAAATCGTTCTACGCGGAGGAGTTTCGCCGGCGATTTGGAGAGTCGATCGGCCGTTTTGGCCTGAGCGAAGAGCCGGAGCAGAAACGGCGGCTTTCGCAGCTGTTGCTCGAAATCGAAGGCCCCTATCGCGTCGAGCTCTATTTAAGCATGGCCCAGTACGCGCTTTATCTGGGCAGGCTCGACACGGCGCGCTCAGCGGCCGAAAAGGCTCTGGCGGCCCAGTCGGCCGCAGCGGCGTCGCGCGCCAGCCTTTACGTGGGAGCGGCGAAAATACTTTCCGGCGACGTCGAGCGCGGAATGGACGATTTGTCGCGAAGCGACGATGCGGCGCTGCCAAACAAGGATCGTGTTCTCAAGAGCGCCGTCGTCAGGATCGCCGGACAGTTGGTTTCCGATCCGCCGATTTCCGACGCCGAATTGCAGGCGAAGGCGCAAGCCGGATCGAACGCCGAAGCGACGCCGCTCGATCGGCGGGCCGAGCTTGCGTTGGCGCAAACAGACGATCTTCTGCGAAGGAGCATAAAGTGACGACGCTCGGATCGCCCGTGAACGCGTCAACGCAACAGGCGTCGCTCGCCTCCGCGGCGCCAGAGCGGCGTTTGGGCAAATCTACGGACTTCGACTCGCAGCAAGCCTTTGGCGAGGTCCTGGGCAGGTTGCGGTCGAAAGCTCAACAGGCCCCGGACGCCGCGGGCGGCGAGACGGCGCCCGAGCGGCGAGGAGGCCTCGCCGAGGCGGCCAGCTTGAAGCGGACGCTTGACGGGCGGCTTATGACGACAGACGCCGCACACGAACGGGATGTCGGCAAATCGGGAGGCGACGGAGACGCAAATGCGCCCGAGGGCCGGCGCGCCAATGCGGGAGGCGACGTCGCAGGCCGTTTTGGCGACGGCCTCCTGGCGCAATTTTGCGACGACGCCGAAAGCGCCCCCGAACAGGTCGGCGCGAACACGCCACATGCGCATGAGCCGGCCGCAGACGCGCAGGATTTGGCGCCGATCGGGAGACGGGGCGATGAGCCGGAAGGCGAAGCTTGTCGGCGATCTCCGCGCCGGTCGACGGGCCCGCTGAGCGACGCCGGTCCGTCAAACGGGACCGTCGGCGATGACGCAGGCGCTTCGCCGCGGCCGATATGGTCGCTGGCGGCAGATCCGCAGGACCTGACCACGACGAACGCGGCCGACATGGTGAGGGCTACGTCGGCGCCGCCGGAACGATGGTGTGGCGCGCCTGCGCCGTCGATCGCCGGCGCTCCTCGCGACGTCGACATTGCGAATAGCCGGCGACGAGACGCGTCTCGCGCGACTCCGCCCGCTGACGACGCCAGCGCGTCGAAGGCGAATGGCGCGGCGGCCAAGACGCAAAATTTTTTACGCGGGGCCAGATCTGGCGATGCGGACGTCCCCTGGCCGGCCGTGCCCCCGTTCGCGCCCGGCGCGAATGCGGCCTATCGTGACGGCGCAAGCACGAGGGTCGGCGCGGTCGACGGCGCAACGGGCGCAGCGAGGGCGGACGCCGCTCTCCCGAACGCCGTTCTCGCCGCCGCGCCTCCCGGTTCATTTCTGCGGCCGGGACAGGACGGCGCGTCCGTGCGAGACGGCGCGGGTCCGAAACCTATCCCCCAACTGGCGAATTTTGCCGTCGCGGCGCGCGGCGGCGCAAGCTTCACGCCTGCGAAGGCGCCGTTCGCAAGCCTCGCCGCAACGACGGCCGAGGGTGCGAACGCCGACGGGGCCAACCGCCTCAACCTGACGATCCTCGATCGCCAGACGCATCTGCCGCCGACCGGCGTACATTATCCGCCGATCATTCAACTTGGCGACGCCATCGTCGCGGGCGTTCACGACATGTCGGGCGCGGCGTCCCCGAACGCCGTGGATGCGCCGGCGCCCGATCTGGCGAACGCGAAAGGCGCCGGCGTCTACACGGCGATCCGAAGCCTTGATTTGCAACTGGAGCCGGAAAATCTCGGCCGCGTGACGATCCGCCTTCGCCTGTCGGGAGAACGGCTCGACGTGCAAATCGACGCGACGCAGCCTGAGGCGGCGAACCTCATCCGAGACGATGAAGCCCGTCTTGCGCACAGATTGCGGGCCGCGGGCTATGCGATCGGCCATCTCGACGTCAAGCATGGCGTGGACGACGGCGCCGGCGCGGCGAACGTTCTCGGCGCCGGCCCGGCGAGCCCTGTCGCCGCGCCGCAGGAGCGGGGCGCCGCCTTTGCGTCTTCGGGCGGCTCGAACGCCTTCGAGCGGCGCGATCATTTTTCGCAGGGCCAAAGCCGGAACGGCAATGACGATGTGGAGAAGCCTTCATTCGAATCGGGCCGCGCTGACGGTCTTTATCTGTAGTCTCACGCTTGGCTCCGTCTCTGTTTCACAGGCGCATGAAGGCGGCCTGTGCGAGCGCGAAATGGAGCGCGCGGCGCGCCGGCACAACGTGCCGCTGGCGATTCTCTACGCCGTCGGCCTGACCGAGACAGGGCGCGGCGGCGAGCTTGGCCCCTACGCCCTGAATATAGAAGGCGCGTCGGTTTCGTCCGCCACCGTCGCGGAGGCCATGACGCGTTTTGAAGCCGCGCGACAAAACGGCGCGAAGCTGATCGACGTCGGCTGCATGCAGATCAATCATCATTTTCATGGCGACAAATTTGAATCCGTGGCGATGATGTTCGATCCTCGACGGAACGTCGACTACGCCGCGCGTTTTCTGCGCGCGCTCAAGGACAGGGAAGGCGACTGGACGCTGGCGGCGGCGCGATATCACGCCGGCCCCGGCAACGTCGTCGCGCAGAAGACCTATGTGTGTCGGGTCATCTCCAATCTGGTCCGCAGCGGCTTTGGCGCATGGACGGCCAACGCGAAAAGCTTTTGTGGAGCTTCGCAATGAGGCGCGGGCGCGCGGCTTTGCGCGGCGCATGGATTGCCTGCGTCATGTGAAGCGCCGGGCGACGGCGGGCGTCGCGCTCTGCCGCGCGGAACTGAATCTGGAGGGCGACGTCGAAGGCGCCGACTTCGCATCCCCGGCGTTTAAATTCGCGCGCGTTCGCGCAAAACGGGAAGGGGCGGCCGCGCCGGCCGCGGCCCGGGTCGGGACCGCCGCCCTCGCGATGTTCGACCGGCCGCTCGACCTGAGGTTCGCAGACGGCGCTTTCGCCGGCGCCGCGCGGCCGGGGCGTGGGTCAATGTTTTTGCGTCCGCGCGCGGCGCCCGCGGCCTCCAGCTCCTGCGCGGCGCGGCGGACACGGCCTCGCCGCGCGCATCGGGCTTGGTCTTGGCGCTTCGGCCCGCTAACATCGGGCCGACTTAATCGAGGACAAAGCCATGGCCGAAATTGAGCAGGTGGAAATGGATCGCCGCCGCAAGCAGCTTGGCGGCGACGTCAAGGCGCTTGTGGAAAAATATCGCGCCATCTTTGACTGGGATGTGCCGGACGTCGATCAGGGGGCTGCGGACCGGCTGATTCTGGCCGAAATTCGCAAGGCGCTCGATGGCGTCGAAGCCGACCTTCTGGCCAAGAGCGCCTGAAAGCGTCTGAGAACGTCTGGGCTCCGGCCGCTCGGGCGGAGCCGGCGGCGAGGCGCCTGACGCCACGCTGACGGGCTTGCGCGAGACCTGTCCGGCATGTCTGGCCGCGCTGCGGCGCCTGATCCGGCACGAGGCTTATGGACGCAGATCAACTCGCCGGAGGATTTCCCGGAGACGCGCCGGGCGAACTGCGGTTTGCGACCCTCGCGGCCCTCGCCGGCGCCTGCACGGGCCTTGTCGGTTCGATATTCCATCTTCTCATCGACAGGCTGATCGTCTGGCCGCGCTGGCTCGGCGAAGTCGTCGAAGGCTGGGCGCTGGTCGGCGCGGCGGCGGGCGTCACCCTCGTCTGCGCCGTGCTGTCGGCCTTTCTCGTGCGCCGCGTCGCGCCCGAGGCGGCCGGCAGCGGCGTTCAGGAAATCGAAGGCGCGATGGAGGGCCTTCGCGAAGTGCGCTGGCGGCGCGTCCTGCCGACCAAATTCGTCGGCGGGGTCGTGGCGATCGGCTCGGGCCTCGCGCTTGGCCGCGAGGGGCCGACGATCCATATCGGCGCCTCGATCTCCGCGGCGTCGGCGGAGATCTTCGGCGGGACCGAGCTTGAGCGCCGCGGCCTCCTGGCTGCGGGCGCGGCGGCGGGGCTCGCCTGCGCCTTCAACGCGCCGGTGGCCGCGGTTCTCTTCATCATCGAAGAAACCCATGACGAATTTCCCTACACGTTTCGCACCTACATGGGCGTCATCGTCGCGGCCCTCGCCTCGACCTTCGTCACGCAGCTGATCGGCGGGACAGGGCCAGACCTGCCGCTGTCCGCCGCGCAGGCGCCGCTCGGCCAGCTTCCCCTCTTTTTCGCCCTCGGCGCCGTCCTCGGCGTCGTGGGAGCCGGTCTGAACGCCAGCATCATGTGGGCGACGGCGCTCGGCGCGCGCTGCCAGCGGCGCGCGCCCTATCTCTACACGGCGGCGGTCGGGCTCGCCGTCGGCGCGCTGTTCATCCTGCTCCCCTGGGCCGTGACCGGCGGCGAAAGCGTGATTCTCGAGATCGCGCCGATGGATCTTGGCGTCGGCGCGCTGCTCGTCGTCGCGGCGCTGCGCTTCCTGTCCCTCGTCGGCAGCTATTCGAGCGGGGTTCCGGGCGGCGTCTTCGCGCCGATCCTCGCGCTTGCGGCCTGCGTCGGCCTCGCCTTCGCCGGCATGGCGCGGCTGGCCGCGCCTGACGCCGCAATCGTCTCCACGGCCTTCGCCATCGCCGCCATGGGCGGCCTGTTCACGGCGTCCGTGCGCGCGCCGATCGTCGGCGTCGCGCTGACGATGGAGCTCACCGGCTCCTATGCGCTCGCCATGCCGCTGATGGCCACCTGCGTCGCCGCCAATCTCGTCGCCCAGTGGAGCGGCGGCCGGCCGCTCTACGCCCAGTTGCTCGAGCGCACGCTCGCGGAAGCGGGAGTGAAGCGGCCGGCCGACCGCGCCGCGCCGAAGGGCCTCGCATGAAGCCTGTCGAGCCTTCCGACGCCGCCGCGCGGGCCGCCGCCGGCAAGACGGGCGCGGCGCGACACGCTTGTTCGTCCGGTTAAACAAAGTTGAGTTGAAGGTGACCATCAGTCGGCCAAGATAGCGCGTCGAGGTCTGTGGCCGAATCGACCGCCATCCGATGCCGTCAAGGCCGGCGAAATCGGTCGCAAGGAGGGTCCCATGACTACAATAGTCATCCAGGAGCACCCGGAGAAAATTCGGTTTCCGCTGATGGAGGACCGGACCGTCGGGTTCATCCTTGCATTCATGGCCGGGCTCCTGAACGCATGGACGCTCGCCCATGCGCAAACTTTCGCGACGGTCCAGTCGGGCAACGTCGTGCAGAGCGGCTATCGCCTCGTCCAGGGCGACTGGCCGGCCTTCGTCTTCTCCCTCGGCTCGGTCCTCGCCTTCGGCTTGGGCTCCGGCCTGTGCGGCATGTTGATGACGACCATGCTGCGCGGCGGCCGCGTGTTCACGCCAGTGGTGCTCGGCTTCGAATGCGTCGCGCTCGCCGGCCTCGGCGTCGCCTCCAGGCTCGGCGTGATCGACCCGCATGTCGTCGCCTACGCCGTGAGCTTCGTCGCCGGCGCGCAGGGCAACGCCTTCCACAAGAATCACGGCATGCTCTACGGCAACGTCGCCGTGACTTTCGTGGTGCAGATGGCGTTCAATTTCCTGGTTCAGGGCCTGTTCAAGAAGAACGGGATCAACAGCGAGCCCAATCTGATGTGGGCTGGCGTCTTCTTTTCCGTGCTGCTCGGCTTCGCGGCCGGCGGCGGCCTCGGCTTCTATGTCGATCTCAATGTTCTCAACCATGCGTCGCTCTTTATTTCGGCGGCGCTCGCGCTCATCCTCACCGCGATGGCGCTGAGAAATCCCAAGACGGCTGATCCGACCCAGGGCGGCCTGATCGGTTGAACTCCATCGAAACGTCTCCGAATCCGAAGGACCGTCCAATGAACGATCTGCCGCAGCCCATTGTCGGCCATCTTGGCGCTGACATCGCCGGACCGCGCAACCCGGCGGTCGAGGCGCAAAATCCGGACGTGCTTATTCCGCCCGCGACGGACAAGGGCGGCATCCCCAATCTGAAATTCCCCTTCGCCATGGCGCACAACCGCCTCGAGGACGGCGGCTGGGCGCGCGAGGTGACGATCCGCGAAAATCCGTCGCTGAAGGAGCTCGCCATCGTCGACATGCGGCTCGGACCCGGGGTGACTCGCGAACTGCATTGGCACAAGGAGGCCGAATGGGCCTATGTGCTCGCCGGCCGCGTGCGCTTCTATCTCGTCGATGAAAAGCGCCAGACGCTCGTCGAGGACCTCGAGCCCGGCGATCTGTGGCTCGCGCCGGCGGGCTTTCCGCATGCGATCCAGGGCCTCGAGGAGGGCACGGAATTCGTGCTCGTCTTCAACGACGGCAATTTCTCCGAGAACCAGACGCTGTTGATCACCGAGCTGATGGCGCACACGCCGCGCAGCGTGCTCGCCAAGAATTTCGGCGTGCCGGAAAGCGCCTTCGATGGGCTGCCGGCGTCCGAAAAATACATCTTCCGCCTGCCGGTCCCGGGGCCGATCGAGGACGTTCGCAAGCAACTCGGCGCGGCGACGATGACCGACAAATATGTGTTCAGGGCCTCGAAGAAGGCGCCCAACACATTTCCCGGAGGCGCGACCAACATCATCGACTCGAAGAGCTTCGCGGTCACCAACATGGCGGCGCTGATCATCGACCTCGAGCCCGGCGGCATGCGCGAAATCCACTGGCATCCGGACGCCGACGAACTGCAATATTACATCAGCGGCAGCGCGCGCATGACGGTGTTCGACGCGGTCAACAACGCCCGCACCTTCGATTTCGTCGCGGGCGACGTCGGCTATGTGCCGAAGACGCTTCCCCACTACATCGAGAACACCAGCGGCGGGGCGACCAAGGTCATCAACGTCTTCAGCAAGGGCGAATACAAGGACGTGTCGCTGAACCAGTGGATGGCGCTCACCCCTCCGGGCCTCGTCCAGGGCCATCTCGACGTCGGCGACACGCTGATGAAGGCGCTGCGCCAGAGCTACAGCCCGGTCGTCAAGGGCTGAATTCTGGCGCGGGCTCGGCCGGCCCGCGCGCGCTCACCGCCGGGCGTCGGCCTGGCGCCGGCGCGCCTCGGCGAGCGCCTGTTTGAAGCCGTCATAATCGAGCGTCGAGGTCTTGAACGGGCCGACGAGATAGACCGGCGTGCCTTCGAGCCCGAGCGAATCCGCCTGCGCCAGATTGCGCTTGAGCAGCGCGCCGATCTCCGCGCCATGGGCGTCGAGGTCGGCCTGCAGGCGGGCCATGTCGACGCCGGAACGCTTGACCGCGTCGCGCATCGACTCCTCCGACACGCGCCGGCCGGAAATGCCCATCAGCGCGTGGTGGGCCGTTTCATATTTGCCCTGATATTTGGCCGCGAGCGCGAGCTGCGCGCCATAGAAGGAGGCGGTCGTGAGAATCGGCCAGTCCTTGTAGACGAGGCGCGTCCTGCCGTCCTCCTTCACGGCGCGCTGAAGGTCCGGGGCTGATTTCTTGCAGTAGGGGCAATTGTAGTCGAAGAACGCGACGATGGTCACGTCGCCTTGCGGGTTCCCGCCGGTGGGCGCGTCGGGATCGTGCAGGATGGCGTCGACGTCGACGCCCTGCGCCGCGGCGCGCCCCGCTTGCGAGGCGAGCGCGCAGGCAAGGGCCGCGCCCGCCGACAGGGCGAGAAAATCTCTGCGTTTCAAGATCAGGCCTCACAGGATCAGGAGTCGGGCCCGCCACGGCGGCGGCCGCGAAAGGCTTCGGCACGCCGGCCGACGCTTTCGTGGCCCAGAGCCAGGCGACTGGGCGGCCGGGCGAAACGGAGGCCGCGTGAAAAGCGCCGCGGGTTCAGGACGGAGCCGCGGCCCGCAGGCCGGCGCCGCGCCATCATGACGGCGTTCGCCGCGGCTGTCGAGCGGCCGGCGGCCCGCCGGAGCCCCGCGCCGGCGTCACGCCGGGGCGCGCCCGCTCCGCATGGCGAGGAGGCAGGGCGAGACGAACAGCGAGCCGCGCCATGCGCCGGCGAGGGTGCGGGCGGCGACGACGAGCCACATCGCGGCGAGGCAGACGACGAGCAGGCCGCCGAAACCCGTGAGCGCGCCAAGGCCCGTCGTGCGGCCGAGCGAGAGCGTGGCCAGGGCGTAGACGCCGAGCGGGAAGGTGTAGCCCCACCAGCCCATGTTGAACGGCAGGCCGCGGCGCAGATAGACGGCGGTCTTCATCAGCGCGAGCGCGAGCCACCACAGGCCGTAGCCCCAGAGGACCGCGCCGCCGACCACGCCAAGCCCGAAGGCGACGTCGCCCGCGCCGGCGAGCCCGGCCTGGGCGAAGGCGCGCGGGGCGGCGGCGCCGAGCAGCAGCAGGCCGAGCGCGCCGGTGCCGATCGGCCCGAGCGCGAGAAAGCCGGTCGCCGCCATCTCGCGCTCGGGCAGCTTGTGCAGGATCAGACGCAGCAGCAGGATCACGAGAAAGCTCATGGCGAGCGGGACCGAGAAGGCCCAGAGCGCATAGCCCGCGACGACGAGCGGGAAGGCGTCGGGCCCGCCCTGGGCGGCGAGCAGCGCGCCGCTCGCGGCGGCGACCTCCGCCGCGACGATCGGCAGCAGCCAGACAGCCGTCATCTTCTCAAGCTCATGCGGCTGGCGCGTGAACATCAGGAACGGAACGCCAAGGCCGCAGGCGACGGAGAGCGCGACGTCGGCGAGCCACAGGCCGCGCGCGGCCGAAAGCGCCGCCTCGCCCCACAGCGGGACGCCGAACACGACGAGCCCGTTGACGAGGGTCGCGAGCCCCATCGGAATGGTCCCGAAGAACATCGAGGCGACGGGATGCAGGAAAATTTGCCGCGCCTCATGAAAGAACAGGAGCCAGCGCAGCCCGTAGAGCAGCGTGAACAGGCCGAACAGCGCGATGTTCAGGAAGAACAGCGCCAGCGCCGCCTCGCGCGCGCCGGGCGCCTCGAACGGCAGCTGGCGCAGGGCGAGGGCGAGGACGCCCGTGCCCATCGTCGCCGCGAACCAGTTCGGCGTGAAATGGCGGATGCGGACGGCGAGCCAGGCTGGAAGCCCGTCGCCGGCGCGCCGCGTGAAGCTGTCGTGAAGCATGGCTGCGTCTCCTCTGTGGCGTCGCAGACTGATATGGCGCGGATCAATCAAACAATATAATTGATTATTATGCTTATTATGATCGTTTGAATTGATTGAATGGCCCGCCATGACGCTCGAACAGCTCAGGATCTTCGTCGCGGTCGCCGAACGCCAGCACATGACGCAGGCCGCGCGGGCGCTGAACCTCACCCAGTCGGCGGCGAGCGCGGCGATCGCGGCGCTCGAGCGGCGCTATGCGACGGCGCTGTTCGAGCGCGTCGGCCGGCGCATCGAGCTGACGCCGGCGGGACGGCTCTTTCTCGACGAAGCGCGCGCCGTGCTCGCGCGCGCCGCGGCGGCCGAGCGCGCGCTGGCCGAGATCGGCGGATTGCGGCGGGGGACGTTCAGGGTCGTGGCCAGCCAGACCATCGCCAGCTACTGGCTGCCGCGCCATCTCGCGGCGTTTCATCGCGCCTATCCCGACGTCGAGATCAGGATGACGGTCGGCAACAGCGCGCAGGCGGCCGCGGCGGTCGAGGCCGGAGAGGCCGACATCGGCTTCATCGAGGGAATGATCGAGAGCGCGGGCGTCGAGCTTCGTCCGGTGGCGAAGGACCGGCTCGTGCTGGTCGCGCCGCCGCAGCATGAATGGGCCGGCCGCGACAGTCTCTCGCCGGGCGATCTCGCCGGCCAGAAATGGGTCATGCGCGAGCGCGGCTCGGGCACGCGCTCGGCTTTTGAGGCGGCGCTCAAAAGGCTCGGGATCGCCGCGGCGTCGCTTGACGTCGCCATCGAAATGCCGTCGAACGAAGCGGCGCGGGCGGCGGTCGAGGCGGGTTTCGGCGTCAGCGCGCTTTCGGCCTCGGTCGTCGCGCCGAGCCTTGAGGCTGGCCTGTTGCGCCTCGCGCCGCTGCGTTTCGAGGACCGGGCCTTTTACGCGGTGGAAGCGCGCGCGCGCCGCCGCGGCCGCGCGGCCGGGGCCCTGCTCGCCCTCATCGCGTCCGGCGGCGCGGACCTTTGAAGCCGTCGCTCAAGGGCCGTCGGCTCACGGCATGTTCGACGGCAGCTCGATCGTCTCGCCGTCGACGATGAAGCGCCCGTAGCCCTGATGATGGATCGTTTTCGGGGCCTTCTTGCGCGGATCGCGCCACGCCATCACGACTTCGAGGATGAACAGGTTGTATGTGTCGGCGAGCTGCGCGTCGACGACGCGACATTCGAGATTGGCGAAACATTCGGCGACCAGCGGCGCGCCGACCTTGTGCGCCGGCTTTGGCGTCAGGCCGAAGGCTTCGAACTTTCTGACCTCGCGCCCCGAACAATTGCCGATCTCGACCGCTTTGGCGGCGAGGCCGACGTCGGGAATGGCGATCACGCATTCGCCCGTCGCCCTGAGGGCGGCGTGGCTGAAATTCGCCTCGCTGACGACGCAGGCGAGGCGCGGCGTGAAATCGACCACCATGTGCCATGACAGGGTCATGACGTTGGCGCGGCCCTCGTGGCGCGTGGTCAGGAGCGTCGTCGGGCCTGGCTCGACGAGCTGATAGGCGTCTTTGAGTGGGATTTCCTTCATGTGCAGGACTCCGCGCAGACCGGCCGCCTGCCTCTCCGTTAACGCTTCGCGCCCGCCGGCGCGATGAGCGTGCGCAAACGCGCGGGCGCCCTATCTGAGCCCCGCGCCGACGCGCAGCGATTCAGGGCTGCGGCGCAGCGCCAGCATGGCGAGCACGCCGATGAACGGCCCGGGCGCGAGCATCAGAAAAGCCCAGCGCCAGCCGACCGCCCCCGCAAGCAGCGGCACGAGCCGGATCGAGACGAGCGTGAGCGCGAAGCCGATCCCGGTCTGCAGCGCGAGCGCCGCGCCGATCGTCTCGCGGTCGGCGAGCTCCGAGACGGCGGCGGAGAATTGCGCCGAATCGGCGACCGCCGTAAAGCCCCAGACCAGCGCGACGGCGCCGAACAGCCAGGCCGGCCCGTCGAAGGCGAAGCCGATCGCCAGCGCGCAAACCCCCGAGATCGACATCATCAGCGCGGTCGTCGCGGTGCGGCCGATGCGGTCGCCGAGCAGTCCGCCGCAGACGCAGCCCGCGGCGCCGGCGCCGATCACCAGAAAGGCCAGGATGGCGGCCGACGGCAGGGCGGCGAGCGCCGGCGCGCGTTCGGCCGCCTGCGCATAGGCGAAGAACCAGGCCCAGAGCGCGTAAAGCTCCCACATGTGGCCGAAATAGCCGAGATTGGCGAGCAGCAGGCCGCGGTCGCGCAGCACGAGGGCGACGCCGTCGAAACGGAATTTCGGCCGCGCGGCGGCGTAAGGCCCCTCCCGCAGACAGGCCGCGGTCAGGCCGGCGGCGAGGAGCGCCGCGGCCGAGGACACGGTCACGACGAGGCGCCAGTCGACGCCGCCGAAGGCGCGGATGAGATAGGCCGCCGACGAGCCGAGCGTCAGCGCGCCGACCGCCGCGCCCATGGCGAGGCCGCGACCCTTGACGAACCAGCCGGCGATCACCTTCAGCGCCGGCGGATAAAGCCCCGCGAGCGCGAGGCCGGTGACGAAGCGCGCCGCAAACAGCCCGGAAAAATCCGGCGCCGCGAGAAGGGAGAAATTGGCGAGGGCCGCAAGCAGCGCCGCGCCCGTCATCAGCCGGCGCGCGGCGATCGCGTCGGCGAGGCCCGAGACGCTCGATCCGACCGCGCCGACGACGAAGCCGAGCTGCACGGCGTTGGTGATCCAGGCGGCCTGGCCTTCGTCGAGCCCGTGCGCGCGCTGCAATTCGCCCAGAACGGCGGTGCCCGAGAACCAGGTCGCCATGGACAGGACGAGCACGACCCCCACGAGGCCCAGCATGGCGTAACGCCCGCGGTCGACGCTTCGCACGGCGCTTCTCCCGTTCGCGCGGAGCGCGACTTTAACTCCTTCGCGCGATTTTCCTGCGCGCGCGATTTCCCTATTCGCGCGACGTTGCGGCCGCAGCGTTCGCGGCTCTCGGCGCGCCGGCGCGGATCGGCCCGCCTGTCTAGTGCGCTTTGCGCCGGCGCGCAATTCGGCGCGGCGACCTTTCCGCGCCGCCGCCGCCGCAGCCCGGCTAAAGCGCGACGAAGACGAACTTGTCCTTCTTCAAATTTGGATAATTGTCGCGCAGGGCGGCGGCGATCTTGCCGATCAGCGCCTTGTCGCCGGCGGCGGAGGGGCCGACGAAATCCGTGCCCTGCATCCAGGTCTCGAAATAGCAGTGCAGCTTTTCGTCATGCTCGACGCCGGTCGGGTTGGCCGTTTTGTCCGAAAGCGACGCCACCCCGTCAGGGCTGACCTCGAGCCGCCAGTCGCGGTCGTCCTCGACCGAGCCGATCAGCTTCGCAAGGTCGGCGTCGGTCCAGTCCGCCTTGAGATTCAAGGGCATCTTGCAAATTCCTTGTGCCTCGCCGGGGCCCTTGCGGGCGCTTCGCCGGCGCCGTTGTCCGCGGGGCGTGAAACCCTCGCGGGTCTCAGGGAGACGTAAAAAGCAAGGCCCGCGCCGCGCCCGGCGCGTCAGCCGAGCCCGCCGAAGCAGAGATATTTCGTCTCGAGATAGTCTTCCGCGCCCCATTTGCCGCCCTCGCGGCCAAGGCCCGACTGTTTCACGCCGCCAAAGGGCGCGACCTCGTTCGAGATCAGCCCCTCGTTGATCCCGACCATGCCGGCTTCGAGCGCCTCGGCGACGCGAAAGGCCCGCGCAAGGTCGCGCGTATAGAAATAGGCGGCGAGCCCAAAGGGCGTGGCGTTGGCGAGCGCGATCGCCTGCGCCTCGGTCTCGAAGCGGAAGATCGGCGCGACGGGGCCGAAAATCTCCTCGCGCGCCAGCGCCATGTCGGGCTGCGCGCCAAGCAGGATCGTCGGCTCGTAGAAATTCGGGCCGAGCGCGGCCCGCCGCCCGCCGAGCGCGAGCTTCGCGCCCTTGTCCAGCGCGTCGGCGACGAGGCGCTCGACCTTCTCGATCGCCGCCCGGTTGATGAGCGGCCCCAGCGCGACGCCGGGCTCAAGCCCGTCGCCGAGCGTCAACCCGGCGACCCGCGCCTTCAGCTTCGCGACGAAGGCGTCATGGATCCCGGCCTGCACGAAAAGCCGGTTGGCGCAGACGCAGGTCTGGCCGGCGTTGCGATATTTCGAGGCGATCGCTCCCTCGACGGCGGCGTCGAGATCGGCGTCGTCGAACACGAGAAAGGGGGCGTCGCCGCCGAGCTCGAGGCTGATCTTCTTGATCGTCGAGGCCGACTGGCGCATCAGCAGGCGTCCGACCTCGGTCGAGCCGGTGAAGGAGACTTTGCGCACGATCGCGCTTTCGGTCAGCTCGCGGCCGACGGCGGGCGCGTCGCTCGCCGTCACGACATTGAGCACGCCCGGCGGCAGGCCGGCGCGTTCGGCGAGCGCGGCGAGGGCGAGGGCGCAGAGCGGCGTGTCCTCGGCCGGCTTGACCACCGCCGTGCAGCCGACGGACAGCGCCGGGGCGATCTTGCGGGTGATCATGGCCACCGGGAAATTCCACGGCGTCAGCGCGGCGACGACCCCGACCGGCTGGCGCAAAACGACGATGCGCTGGCCGCGGACCGTGGCCGGGACGGTCTCGCCATAGGCGCGCTTGCCTTCTTCGGCGTGCCATTCGATGAAGCTCGCGCCATAGGCGACCTCGCCGCGCGCCTCGGCGAGCGGCTTGCCCTGCTCCAGCGTCATGAGGCGGGCGAGATCCTCCTGCGCCGCCATGACGAGGTCGAACCAGGCGCGCAGCACGCCGGCGCGCTCCCTGGCCGTGCGCGCGCGCCAGCTGGGCAGGGCGGCTTCGGCGGCGAGAATCGCCCGGCGCGTCTCGGCCGGCCCGAGATCGGCGACCTGCGCAAGCCGCGCGCCCGTCGCCGGATTGTCGACGTCGAACACGGCGCCGGAGTCGGCGCCGATCCATTCGCCGCCGACAAAGGCTTTTTCGCGCAACAGAGCCGGATCCTTGAGCGCGCGCGCCATGACTTCTCCTTCCGGGCTTTCCTTGAGGGGGCTTCTTCTTCAGGCCGGCGCGGCTTCACGGCCGCGCGAGGCTGGGGGCGGCTCGATCGCGGCTGTTGCCCCGGGGCGCGCGCGGCCTATTGTGGCCGCAAACCATAGGGCTGGGAGCGGACCATGCGAAGGGCGGAACGGCGGACAGGGATCAGGGGCGTCGTTTTCGCGCTTGCGGGCGCCGGTTTCGCGCTTTCCGGGGCGTTCGCGCCGGCCGCGGCCCAGAAGGGCGACGCCGCAAGGGGAGAGACGATCGCGCGGCGCTGGTGCGCGTCCTGCCATGTCGTGGCGCCCGGGCAGAGCCCGGCGAGCGACGGCGCGCCGAGCTTCATGAGCGTCGCCGCCAAGGTCGTCTCGCCCGACGCGCTGAAGGCCTTTCTCGCCGATCCGCATCCGAAAATGCCGGACATGAGCCTGACGCGCGACGAGATCGCCGATCTTGCCGCCTATATCGTCGGCCTCGAGCCCAAGCCATAACGTCGCCCTGGAGCAGTGGAGCGCTGGAGCGTCATCCTGTCGGTCGGATCGGGTCCGACTGACCGGTGACGCGCTAGCCGAGATTTTCGGCCTCGAAATCGGCGCAGGAGAGGCCGAAAAGGGCGAGCCCTTCTTCGAGATAGTCCGAAAGCAGGGGAATCCCGAGCAGATAGCCGGCCGTGCGCCCGTTCTGGGCGCGCGCCGCCTCGGCGCGCAATTCGTCCCAGTCCTCGAGTCCGCCGTCGCCGCGTCCGAGCCAGACGAGCGCCACGAGTTCGGCCTGCTCGTCGACGTTGAGCCCGTCGACCGCGCCGGCGATCTCGCGCGCGACCGGATCGTCGGCGCGGTCCTCGAGCACGTCGATCATGCCGTCGTCGCTGGCGTTCGAGCCCGAATCGAGGTCGGACAGCCCTTCCTTGACGTCGAACTGGCGCGCCTTCTGGATGATGAAGCAGACTTCGTCGGTCGAGATCGAAAGCTCGGGCATGGTCTCCTCCGTGAATGCGGGCGGAACGCGCCAGCTGCGTCACATGAACAGCGTGCCGCGCGACTCGTTCTGCCGCGAATTTATGCAGGAACGGCCGTCGTCGCCTTAATTTTCCTCAACGGCCGCGCTGCAGCTTTTTCGCCGCCCAGGCGTTTATGCGCCTGACGAAGACATGCGCGGCCCCTGCGGCCGCTTTCTTCATGAGGGGCGAGGCCGATGAAGCTGCGGGTCGGGTGCGAACTGTCCTACAAGATTCTCGCGGAGACGGTGTTCATCTTCAATATCGAGGTCGCGCGTCTCCAGCGCCACCTCAATCTGTCGGAAAAACTGATCTTCACGCCGGGCAATCCAAGCCTCGCCTATGAGCAGCCGGACCTGCGCAACCGCTATGTCCAGACGGTCGCGCAGGTCGGCGATTTCCATGTCTCCTATGCGGCGGAGGTCGAGATCGACCCCTATCGCGCGGATCCATCGACCGTCGGCGAGATTCCGATCAAGAATCTGCCGCTCGACATCCTGCCCTATCTGCTGCCGAGCCGTTTCGCGCCCTCGGACGAACTCGTCAATTACGCCATGCGCGAGTTCGGGCAGTGTCCGCATGGGCATGAGCGGGTGGCGATGATCTGCAACTGGCTTTACGAGAACATCGAATATCAGCGCGGCAGCTCCGACGCCAAGACAGGGGCGATCGAAATTCTGGTGCAGCGCGCGGGCGTCTGCCGCGATTTCGCGCATCTTGGCATCGCCTTCTGTCGCGCGCTCGGCATTCCGGCGCGCTATGTCACCTGCTACGCCTTCGGGTTGCAGCCGCCCGATTTCCACGCGGTGTTTGAAGCCTATCTCGACGGGCGCTGGTGGCTGTTCGACGGCACGCGGCAGGCGGCGCTCGACGGGCTGGTGCGCATCGGCGTCGGCCGCGACGCGGCCGAGGTCGCCTTCGCGACGCCCTTCGGGCTGATTCAGCCGGGGCCGGTGAAAGTGTGGATCGAGCGCACGGACGGGACCGCCGAATGCGGCCCGCGCACCACTGACGCGATCTCGACGGAGGAGACCGGCCAGAACGGCGGCGTGTTTTAGGACCGGCCCCGACCGGGCGGCGCATCCGCCCGGTCGATCGCGCCGCCCGTCACTCGAACAGCCAGGCAGGCCCCTCGACGCTGAGCGCCAGAACGTCGCCGACGCCGGCGCAGCCGAGGCTCGGCGCGCGCAGGGCGATTTCGGGAACCTGCGGCGCATCGAGCAGCCTGAGGCGCAGGGCGCAGGACCCGCCGCCGAATTCGACCGCCTCGACCCGGGCGCGCACCGGCGCGTCCGCGCCCTCATACGCTGCGAGGGCGCGAAGCCGAAGCTGCTCGGGCCGCACCATCAGCCGGCCTGGGCCGGGCCGCGCCGGCGCCTCGACGTCGAGCCGGCCGAGCGCGCAATGCGCATGGCCGTCGCGCACCTCGGCCGGCAGGATCACCGCGTCGCCGAGAAAGGTCGCGGTCTTGGGGTCGCGCGGCGCGAAATAAAGCGCGCGCGGCGCCCCGACCTGCGCCAGTCGGCCGTCGCGCAGGACGGCGACCTGGTCGGCGAAGGCGAGCGCCTCGGCCTGGTCATGGGTCACGAGCACGGCGGCGGCGCCGGCCCTGTCGAGCGCATGGGCGACGGTGCGGCGCATCTGGTCGCGCAAGCCCGTGTCGAGCGCCGAGAAAGGCTCGTCGAGCAGCATCAGGCGCGGGCGCCGCGCGAGCGCCCTTGCGAGCGCGACGCGCTGCTGCTGGCCGCCGGACAGCTGGTGCGGCCGGCGCGTCAGCATGGACGGTTCGAGTTCGACGAGGTCGATGAGTTCGAGCACGCGCGCGCGGCGGTCGGGCGCGCGCCGCGGCAGGCCGAAGCCGATATTGGCCTCGATGTCGAGATGGGGAAACAGCGCCCCGTCCTGCGCGACGACGCCGATGGCGCGCCGGTGCGCCGGGACCGCCACGCCGCCGTCGACGAGCGCCTCGCCGTCGAGCAGGATGCGGCCTTCGTCGGGGGCCTCGAAGCCGGCGACGACGCGCAGCAGCGTGCTCTTGCCCGAGCCCGAAGGCCCGACCACGGCGAGCCGGCCGCGCCCCGGCATGTCGAGCGAGACGTCCTCGAGCGCGCGCGTCGCGCCGAAGCGCTTGCCGACGCCTTCGAGCCGCAGAAAGCTCATCCGCGCAGGGTCCTTTTCGAATGCATGTGCAGAAGCAGGGTGAGCGGCGCCGAGAAGGCGACCATCAGGAAGGCGTAGGGAGCCGCGCCGACATAGTCGATCTCGCTGGTCAGGGCCCAGAAACGCGTCGCCAGCGTGACCGTGCCGTTCGGCGAGAGCATCAGGGTCGCGGTCAGCTCGGTGGCGACGGCGAGGCCGACGAGCGCCGCGCTCGCCGCCGCGCCCGGCGCCGCGAGCCGCATGGTCACCCCGGCCATGGCCTGCAGCGGCGTGCGCCCGAGCGCCATCGCCGCCTCCTCGAGCTCGACCGGCGCCTGGGCGACGCTGGCGCGCAGGCCGACAAGGGCGCGCGGCAGAAACAGCAGCACATAGGCGGCGATGAGGGTCGCGAGCGTCTGGTAGAGCGCCGGGGCGAGGCGCACCGTGAGGGTCACGAGGGCGAGCGCGACGACGACGCCGGGCAGCGAGCCGACATAATAATGGCAGGCCTCGAGCGCGCGCACCAGCCGGCCCGGCGCGCGCACCGAAAGCCAGGCCATGGGAGCGACGGCGAGCGTCGTCAGGACCGCGCCCGAAAGGGCCAGCGCGACGGTCGTTCCGAGCGCCTGGACGATCTCGTCGCCGCGCCATGCGGCCGCCCCGCCGAGCGCGAGCCAGCGCAAAAGCGTCGCCGCCGGCACGCCGATGGCGAGCGCGGCGACGAGCGCGTTGAGGCCGAGGCAGGCCCATTTCGCCGCAGGCCGCAGCCGCGCGCGATGCGGCGGGCGCGGCGCGCCGGGCCCGAGCCTGGCGTAGCGCTCGCCCCCGCGCGCGAGGGTCTCGCCGCCGATGAGCGCAAGGCAGCACAGCACCAGCACGCCGGCCATCATGTTGGCCGCGGGGCTGTTGAAGGCCGACTGGAACTGGTCGACGATCGCGGTCGTGAAGGTGTCGAACCGGATCATCACGAACAGGCCGTATTCGGCGAGGAGATGCAGCCCGACGAGCAGGGCGCCGCCGCAGATCGCCACCCGCAGCTGCGGCAGCGCGACGCGCAGGAACACGGCGCAGGGCCCGAGGCCGAGCGAGGCGGCGGCCTCCTCGAGCGCCGGGTCGAGCCGGCGCAGCTGCGCCGCGACCGGCAGATAAAGAAAGGGGAAATAGGCGAGCGTCGAGACCACGGTCGCGCCGCCGAAGCCGTTGAGGTCGGGAGCCGCCGACATCCAGCCATAGCCGTGCACGAAGGCCGGGATGGCGAGCGGGGCGACGGCGAGCCAGGACCAGAGCTTTGCGCCCGGCATGTCGGTGCGCTCGACGCTCCAGGCGAGGGCGAGGGCGAGCAGGATGGTCAGCGGCAGGGTCGCCGCCTCGAGCATCGCCGTGTTGACGAGCAGTTCGAGGATGCGCGGGCGGAAGACGAGCTTCTCGATCGTCGCCCAGCCGGTCTGCGTCCCGACCCAGACGATGAAGCCGAGCGGCGTCAGCGCGAACAGCGCGACGAGCGAGGAGACCGCGAGGAACGGCGTGGCGGCGGGGCCGGCGCGGCGCAGCGCGCTCGCCTGGCTGCGCGCGCGGGCGAGGAGCGCGTCGTCCGAAACGATGGCGGTCATGGCGCGACGCCGCGCGTCGAAGGAGCGCTCAAATTCATGTCCATGGCGTCAGAGCAGGCCGGCCCGGGTCATCAGATCGGCGACCTTGGCGCTGTCGAGCTTGTCGGGAGAGATTTTCGGGGCGTCGATTTCGTCGAGCGGGACGAGCTGCGGATGCGAGGCCTCGCCCCTGCCGACGGCGTATTCGAAGGAATTGCCCTCGCGCAGGATCTTCTGGCCGCCGGGGCCGGCGAGCCAGCGCACGAACGCCTGCGCCTGCGGCTTGTTCTTCGAGGCGGCGAGCACGCCCGCGCCCGACAGGCTGACGAAGGCGCCGGGGTCGCCATGGCCGAAATAACGCAGGTCGACGGAATTGCTGTTCTCGCCGGTGCGGGCCTGATCGCCGAAGAAATAATAATGATAGATCAGCGCCCCGTCGACCTCGCCGCGGTTGACCGCACGCATCGCGAGGCTGTTCGAGCGGAACGGGACGACGCCGGCCTTCATCGCCTTGAGCCATGCGAGCGTCGCCGCCTCGCCCTTGAGCTGCAGCATGGCCGCGACGATCGCCTGGAAATCGGCGCCGGCCGGGGCGGCGGCCCAGCGGCCCTTCCAGGACGGGTCCTCGAGGTCCATCGCCGATTTCGGCAGATCGGCCTCCTTCAGCTTCTTCCTGTTATAGGCGAAGACCGTGGCTCTGGCGGCGACGCCGATCCATGAGCCGTCGGCCGGGCGGAACTCCGGCGGGGCGAGATCGAGCGTCTCCTTTGGGAGCGGCGCGAAAAGGCCGGCGGCGTCGACGAGCGCCATGGCCGGCGCGTTTTCGGTGATGAACACGTCGGCCGGAGAGGCCTTGCCCTCCTGCAGGATCTGGTTGGCGAACTCCATGTCCTTGCCCTCGCGCAGGACAACCCTGATCCCGGTCTCCTTCGTGAAGGCGTCGGCCCACGCCCTGGCGAGGCTTTCATGCTGGGCGTTGTAGACCGTGATCGTGCCGGCGTCCGCGGCGCGCGGGGCGCGGGGCGCGGGAAGCGCGCAGGCCGACGCGACAAGCGCGGCGAGCAAGCCCCGCCGGGAGACCAGAGTTTTCATCAACGCCCTTTCCTGCCGCATGCTCCTGCCGCATGCCGCGCGAAAGCGTCATAAAGGGCGATTTCTCCGCCCGCTTCAACCAAAAGCACGAAGTTTTTCAGTAGAATAATTCTAACAAGCAGGGCGGCGCGCGGCCCGATCCCCTGCGGCCCGGGCGCAGGGCGGCGGCGCGAAAGCCGGCGCAAAAGCCCGTGATCGGGCGGGCGGAAAGCGTGCGGGGCGGACGGCGCGGCTTATGGACGCGGCCTCTGCGCCGCGCGATTTCAACGCCGCGATAAAAGCCGCGGGCCTCGTTTCAAAATCCCAAGCCCGCCAAAATCCCAAGCCCGCGCCCCGGCGCAAACACGGCGCGGCGTCGGCGCCCAAGCTTAGACGACGCGAAGCTTCAGGTTTGCGCGCGAAGACTTCGCCGTCTTTCCGCCGCATGAGTTGCAAATTGTCGTTATATGAGCTTTACCCAAGGCAAGCTGGCGCCCTGCGACGCGTCGACGGCGACGGTCCGGGCGAGCGACGCCGGAAAGGGGACGACTATGCAGGCGTTCGATCCAAGCGATCTTTCCAAGACGCGCCTGCCGATCGTCGTCCCGTTCCTGACCATGTGCGCGCTCGGCGCGGTCCAGCTCTACTTCGGCGCCAGCGCCGCGGTCGTCGCGCTCGCCATCTTCGGCGTGACGGTCAGCTTCATCCCGCTGCATATTTTCGGCTGCGAAATCTATTCGCTCTTCGCGCTCGTCTTCGGCCTGCGTTTCCTTCTCGTCGGCATTCTCTTCAAGACTCTCTACGGGCAGCCGCTCGACAGCCATCTGTTCAATCCGACGCCGGCCTATGCGATGGCGACGCTGGTCGTCTGCCTCGGCGTCGTCGTGCTGATGATCGCGCGGCGCTTCGACCCGAGAACCGACTTCTTCGCCTTTCCGCTCGATCTCGCGGGCCTTCGCAAGCTCGCCATCGGGGCCTTCTGCTTCGGGCTCGTCTGCATGGCGATCGTCAGCATGAAGGACAAGAGCGGCGCCGGAGGCGGCAACGCGGGCCCGCTGATGGTGGCCGCGACGACGCTCGCCTCTCTCGCCGTCCTGGGCTTCGTGGCCGAGGCCCTTCGCGCCGTGCTCGCGTCGGGCGGACGGACGGTGATGTCGCCGTTCCTCGCCGGCATGTTCGGCGTCGTGCTGCTCGCGGTGCTCTCGCTCAACATGCGCGGCTTCCTGGTCGACTGCCTCCTCGGCGTCGCCCTGGTCGGGATCATCTATCGGGCGATCAATCTCAGGCTCATCGTGGCGGCGACGCTGTTCGCGCTGTTCTTCCTGAACTTCATGACGCCGCTGACGCTGTACATGCGCGGCAACAAGGAGTTGCCGCCCGCGGCCTTCGCGGAGCTCATGATCAACACCGGCGCGCGCATGGCCGTCGATTCCGATTTCCGCAAGGTCATCGTGAACACGACCACCCTGGCCAAGGCGCAGCGGGAAGACGACGACATCGACTATGACTATTACGGCAATCGCGCCAACGTCGAAAACCGCCTGTCCTTCGTCGCGCTGATCGACGCCGTGATGAACGGCATGAAGGGGCACGCCTTCGTCGGCATGAGCGCCGTCGAGAAGGCCATGTCCGCCATCATGCCGGGCTTCCTCGGCTTCACCAAGGAGGCCGTCAGCACCGGCGACTGGATCAGCTGGCGCATCGGCCTTCTTGAATATCCGTATATTTCCTATCTCGTCATCGGCGTGCCGATGGAGGCCTACGCCGCCTGGGGCCTCCCCGGCGTGCTGATCTATCCATTCCTGTTCTATCTGCCGGTCTTCCTGCTGCTCGCGCGTTTCGCCAGCCTGCGCAGCGCGACGCCGGTCTCGATCTTCATCCTGGCGAGCTTTCAGGCGGAAATCGCCGAATCGACGTCCGACGGCATGCTGAACGTCCTCTTCCGGGTCGCGCCGGTGCTGTTCTTGAGCCTGCTCCTGCTGCGCGTCATGCTGTTCCCCCGCCTGAAGCGCCGCAGCCCGATGGCGCGCATGCGGCGGCGCTCGGAGATCAGCTCCGTCGAAATCTGACCGTCCGGGCGCGCCCCGCGAACGCGAATATTTGACCGCTCCGCGGCGGCCGCCGCCGCGCGGCCGCCGCATCATCCGTCTAAGGCTTCAGCGCAACGCGGGCGTCCGGCCCGATCCGTTCGAGGCTTTCTCTCATGAAGATACAGGCCAAGGCGCTCCTCGCCGCTGCGTGCCTTCTCGCGGCGCCAGGCCTTCACGCCGGCGGCGCGGCCGCGTCGGCCAAGCGCGTCGAGGGCGAGCGGGGGCGTCCGCGCGCCGACATCTGGATCGCGCCGACGGGGGTCGATTCGGCCGGCGTCAGGATCGGCGTCGACTGCGTCGAAACGCAGCCCTGCAGGACGCAGGCGAAGGCCGCCGCCATGCTCGCCGCCAATATCGCGAAGACGCCGAACCGCAGCTATGTGATCATGCTGCGCGGCGGACGCTACGAGACTTACGATTCCGGCACGCTCGTCCTCAACGCGCGGCACACGCCAGGGCCGCTCTCGTCCTCCTACACGGCGCCGTCCTACGGCGTGACCTGGAAAGCCTATCCGGGCGAAACGCCGGTCTGGAGCGGCGGCAAGGACATTTCCGGCACGTTCAAGAAGACCGTCCTGCCGGGCGGCGGCCCCGGCTGCGCGTCGGACGCGCTCGCGCCCTACGCGCCGCTCGTCAATGATCCCGCGCGCGGGCGCATGTCGCGCTTCTACGCGGGCTTCGCCACCGTGAACGGAAAATTCGCGCCGCCCGTCTATGCGCCGCGCAAGACCTATGGCTGGAACGCATTGCCGGCCCCGGGCGAGAAGACGGACCTTCCCGTCACGGCGACGCTGGCCGCGGGATCGTCCTCCATCGCCGTCAGCGACATGTCGCGCGTCGGCCTCGTCGGCGATCCGGTCTCGTTCGGGGCGGGCGCGCCCGCCGCGCTCGGCGGCCTCGCGAAGGGCCGGCTCTATTACGTCGTCGGGCGCTCAGCCGCCGCCTCGGGGGCCGGCGTGGTCGAGGTCGCGAACGCGCCCGGCGGGGCGGCCGTGCAGGCGACGGAGTCGGGGCGATGGTTTCTCCTCTCCGGGCCCTGGCCGACGAATTTCGGCGACAGGCTGACGGCGCTGCGCAATCCGGAGCGCTCGAACCTGTTTCAGATCAATCCGGGAGACATTTCCGCGACGCCCTCGCCGTCGGGCGACGTGCGCGACCTCAAGATTGAATTCGGAGAAGGCGGCTCGATGGTCCCGATCGCCTCGAAGACGGGCGACCGGATCGTCACCGAATCCTATGTCTGGCGCCCCTACCGGCAGGAGAAGGGCGCCCCCTACCGCATCGTCAACGATTATGGCCGCCTCGGCGAGAAGGGCTTCGCCGGCGAGGTCTATACCGACCGCAAGACCGGCCGCATCTATTATTCGCTGCGCGCGGGGGAGAGCTGCGAGGGAAAGGACGCCGGCGGGCTCGCGCGCAAGGGGGCCTTTGTCATTCCCGTGCTGGACAATCTGATCCGCGTCTCGAACGCCGCCGCCGACGCCGCGGCGAACGGCGCGCGGACGGGCGTGCTGGTCGGCAACCAGACCTTTGAAGGCGTGACCTTCTCGGACACGCAGGTCGCCGCCTTCTCCTGCGACACGGGCGATGCGTCGGGCAATGTCTGCGGCGCGCAGCAGGCGGCCTCGAGCCAGTATTTCACCTATGTGCCGACCATCGCCGGCGTCGGCGCGAGCAACGTCCATGTCGACGACGGCGCATTTTACGCGATCGGCGGCTCGGCGATCGGCTTCTCATGGGGCTCGAACCATTATGGCGCGCGCGGCAACCGCATGGAGATGATCGGCGGGCAGGCGATCATGAGCGGCGCGAGCCTCGCCGCCTGGGCCAGCACGGCGTTCTCGAACGACGCGGGCTATGTCGGCGCGGCGCGCACGGGGCCGACCACCAACGCCCTGCTGCGGGGCGATCCTGAGACGGTGTGCTGCGGCCTGTTCGAGAACAACCATATCGCCAACGCCGCCTTCTTCGGCATGAATTCGAGCGTCGCCACCATGAGCGGCGGGCAACGGATCGTGTGGCGGAACAACACTATTCACTACTGCGTCGCCGACTGTTTCGCGGCGCAGTCGCGAAGCATCGAGAATCTGCCCGAGAATCTCGGCGACGAAAGCGGCACGCCGATCTACAAGCGCGGCGTGTTCGGCGACAAGCTCGTCTTCAACGACATCGGCTATGCGGGCTATGAGACCGACCTTTCGGGCGGGCGCGGCTCCGTCCCCAATTCGACGCGCATGCACGACTTCGGCGTGGTCTACGTCCGCGGCCCGCATGACGGCCTTGGCGAGAACCCCGACGACCGCTTCGAGATCGCTTATAACCTCATCCACGACATGGGCTGCCGACCCGACACGGTCGACTGCATGCTGTCCTATCTCGACGGAAACAACGCCAACGGAATCAATTATCATCATAATCTTCTATACCAGAAGCCGTCCGTGAACGGCGTGGTCCAGAATCTCGGCAGCGTCGCCCAGCACACCGGAGGGCTGCGCTCCTCGTTCCGCAACAACATCTTTTCCGGGATCTTCCCGCCGGGCGCGAGCTATGAGCGCTCGAGCTACGGCCTGCTCGGCACGACCGGCGCCTGGGACAACTGGTGGCGCGAGGGGCGCCGCTTCGACGCGTCGCCGAAGCGGCCCGAATATGTGATCTGGGACGGGCGCGCCTATTCGACGACCATGGCGGGCGCGGCCGGCGCGACCCCGCCGACCTGCCTCAGCGGGAGCTGTTCCGACGGCGCGCTGACCTGGACCTTCGCGCAGGCCCTGCGCGATCCGCGCGCGGTCTATGAAAGCAACATCTTCGTCTGGACCGTGCTCGGAAGCGACCGCGCCGACCCGCCGGAGCGCCTCGGCTTTCTCACGCGGCAGATGCGGCCGTCCGGAAACAACACTTTCCTGCGCGACCGGAACGTCTTCTTCCAGGCGGGGCCCGCGGCGTTCAGCGCCGACTATGTCGCGCGCGGCGACAAGGTGAGCGTCGCCGACTGGCGCGCGGTCTATGGCAACGACGTGCACGGATCGTTCGGCGTCGATCCCAATTTCGTCGACTGGACGAGCGGCGCGCCGGAGGGCTTCGACTTCAAGCCGACCGGCGACTTTCCGGCCTGCGGCGGGACCGGCGGGCGCTCGACCGCCTGCGGCCTCGGCTTCGTGCCCTGGGACTTCAGCCGCGCCGGGGCGAAGCTCGGCGCGAAGGGGGAGGCTTCGGCTTCCCCTTGAGCCGCCTCAGATGAAGCGGACTTGCGCCGGGCCTTCGGCGACGGAGCCGATGATCGCGGCGCGCGCGAAGCCCTCGGCCTCGATCATGGCGCGCAGGCGCGGGGCGTCAGCGCCCTCGCAGGCGACGAGCAGGCCGCCTGAGGTCTGCGGATCGGTGACGAGGACGCGCGTCCAGTCGGCGCCGGCGGCCGGAAGCGCGACGTCGGCGCCGTAGCTCGCCCAGTTGCGCGTCGAGGCGCCGGTGGCGAGGCCCGCGCGGGCGAAGCCTTCAGCCTGCGCGAAAAGGGGCACGCGCGCAAGCTCGATCTCGAGCGTGACGCCGCCGCCGCGGGCCATTTCAAGCGCATGGCCGGCGAGGCCGAAGCCGGTCACGTCGGTCACGCCATGCACGCGGGGCTCGCGCCCGAGCGTGGCGCCGACGCGGTTCAAAAGCGTGGTCGAGGCGATCATCTCGGCATAGGCGTCGGGCGGCAGGACGCCTTTCTTGATCGCCGCCGAATAGAGCCCGACGCCGAGCGCCTTGGTCAGGATCAGCGCGTCGCCGGGCTTCGCGCCGCTGTTGCGCCTGACCTCGGCGGCGCGGCAGAGGCCGATCGCGACAAGGCCGTAGATCGGCTCGGGCGAATCGATCGAATGACCGCCGGCGACGCGCACGCCGGCCTCGGCGCAGAGCGAGGCGCCGCCGGCGAGGATCTCGCGCACCGTCTCGACGGGCAGCTTGTCGAGCGGCATGCCGAGCACGGCGAGCGCCATGATCGGCCGGCCGCCCATGGCGTAGACGTCGGAGAGGGCGTTGGCCGCGGCGATGCGGCCGAAGTCGCGCGGATCGTCGACCATCGGCATGAAGAAGTCGGTCGTGGCGATGACGCAATGCTCGTCGTCGATGCGCCAGACGGCGGCGTCGTCGCCGGTCTCGAGCCCGACCAGAAGCTCGGGCGAGGCCGGGCCCATGGACTGGTCGGCAAGCAGTTTCTGCAGCACGGCGGGGGCGAGCTTGCAGCCGCAGCCGCCGCCATGGGCGAGGCTGGTGAGACGGACGGGCGACGGTTCGGACACGTGAGGCTCCGGGCGTTGAACGGGCCCACCATAGCCCCGGGCGCGGCGCCTGCAAGGCGCGGCGTCGGCGCGGCGTCGGCGCGGCCTGCGGCCGGGCGTGGCGAAGTATATACTCAAGTATACGGTATCGGGAGTTTGATTTGATTTGAGAATGATGAACCTTGAGGTAATAATGGAGTTGGAATAAGACCTGTTCCAACCAAGGATCCGCCCGGATTAGCCTGGAGGAGAGCGCCGCCATGGACCTCAGTCGTCGCGGATTCATCAAGCTCAGCGCGGCGGGCCTCGCCGCCTCGAGCCTCGGCGCTTTCGGGTTCGGCGCGGACGGCGAGGCGCTCGCGGCGGCGGTGCGGCCCTACAAGCTCGCGGCGGCGTCCGAGACGCGCAACACCTGCACCTATTGCTCGGTCGCCTGCGGCATCCTTGTCTACAGTCTCGGCGACCGTTCCAAGAACGCCCGCTCCGAGATCATGCATATCGAGGGCGATCCTGACCATCCGGTCAACCGCGGCACGCTCTGCCCCAAGGGCGCGGGCCTGCTCGACATCGTGCATGCGGCGGAGCGGCTCAAGGTTCCGCGCTATCGCGCGCCCGGAACGGCCGAATTCAAGGACGTCTCCTGGGACTTCGCGCTCGACCGCATCGCGACCCTCATGAAGCAGGACCGCGACGCCAATTTCGTCGCCAAGACCGACGCCGGCGTGACCGTCAACCGCTGGATCACCACCGGCATGCTGGCCGCCTCGGCCTCGTCGAGCGAGACCGCGCTCCTGACATGGAAGGTGGCCCGCTCCTTCGGGATGCTCGTCTTCGACAATCAGGCGCGTGTCTGACACGGACCGACGGTAGCCAGTCTGGCTCCAACATTCGGTCGCGGCGCGATGACCAACACCTGGCAGGACATCAAGAACGCCGATGTCGTGCTGGTGATGGGCGGAAATGCGGCTGAAGCGCATCCGTGCGGCTTCAAATGGGTGATCGAGGCCAAGATCGAGAACGGCGCGAAGCTCGTCGTCGTCGATCCGCGCTTCACGCGCACGGCGTCCGTCGCCGACATGCATGTGCCGATCAGGCCCGGAACCGACATCGCCTTCCTGAACGGCGTGATCCGCAACCTGCTCGCGACAGGCAGGATCCAGGAGCGCTACGTCCGCGCTTTCACCAACGCCGGCCTCATCGTCAAGGAAGGCTACAGCTTCGACGACGGCCTGTTCACAGGCTATGACGAGGAGAAGCACAGCTACGACAAGTCGAGCTGGAACTATGAGCTTGACGAACAGGGCTTCGCCAGGGAGGATCCGACCTGGGCGCATCCGCGCTGCGTGATCAACCTCATGCGCGCCCATGTCGAACGCTACACGCCCGAGACGGTGTCGCGCATCACCGGCACGCCGCAAGACAAGTTTCTCGCCGTGTGCGACCTGTTCGCCTCGACCTCCGCGCCCGACAAGGCGCTGACGAGCCTGTTCGCGCTCGGCTGGACGCAGCATTCGGTCGGCTCGCAGAACATCCGCGCGATGGCGATGATCCAGCTCCTGCTCGGCAACATCGGCGTCGCCGGCGGCGGCATGAACGCGCTGCGCGGCCATTCCAACATCCAGGGCCTGACCGACGTCGGCCTGTTGTGGAACCTGATCCCCGGCTACATGACGCTGCCGACGGAGGCCGAGCCGACCTATCAGAAATACATGGAGACGCGGCAGTTCAAGCCGCTGCGGCCGGGCCAGGTCAGCTACTGGCGCAATTATTCGAAATTCTTCGTAAGCTTCCAGAAATCGACCTTCGGCGCGGCCGCCACGGCCGACAACAGCTGGGGGTATGACTTCCTGCCGAAATCGGAGCCGGGAAAGAGCTACGACATTCTCTACGCCTTCGAGATGATGAATCGGGGCAAGATCAACGGCTATATCTGCCAGGGCTTCAACCCGCAGCAGGCTTTCCCCGACCGCGGCAAGATCCGCCGCGGCCTGTCGAAGCTCAAGTTTCTCGTCGTCATGGATCCGCTCAACACCGAGACGGCGAATTTCTGGCGCGACGAGGGGCCGCAGAACCCGTCCAATCCGGCGGCGATCGAGACCGAAGTGTTCCAGCTGCCGACCACCTGCTTCGCCGAGGAGGATGGCTCGCTGGTCAATTCGGCGCGCTGGCTGCAATGGCACTGGAAGGCCGCCGACGCGCCGGGCGTCGCGAAATCCGACATCTGGATCATGAGCCAGATCTTCCGGCGCATGAAGGCGAAGTATCGCGCGCAGGGCGGCGCTCCGGCCGACGCCATCAATGCGCTCTCCTGGAATTACCTCGACCCCGACGACCCGACGCCGGAAGAACTCGCCAAGGAGATGAACGGGCGCGCCCTCGCCGACCTCAAGGACGACGCCGGCGCCGTCACGGTCAAGGCGGGCAAGCTCATCGACGGCTTCGCGCAGCTGCGCGACGACGGCTCGACGGCCTCAGGCTGCTGGATCTTCTCGGGCTGCTACACCGAGAAAGGCAACACCATGGCGCGGCGCGACGCCACCGACCCGCGTGAGCAGGGCATCGCCCCGAACTGGGCCTTCGCCTGGCCGGCGAACCGGCGCATCCTCTACAACCGCGCCAGCGCGGACGTCGAGGGCCGGCCCTGGAACCCGAAGAAATCCATCATCCAGTGGAACGGGTCGCTCTGGACGGGGCTCGACGTGCCGGACTATCCGCCGGCGGCCAAGCCGTCGGACGGCGTCAGCCCGTTCATCATGAACGACGAAGGTCTGGGCCGCCTGTTCGCGCGCGACCAGATGGCCGAAGGGCCCTTCCCGGAGCATTACGAGCCCTTTGAATCGCCCTCGGAGAACATTCTGCATCCGAAAGTGCGGACCAATCCGGCCGCGCGCGTCTTCCCCGACGACCGCAAGATGTTCGGCTCGGCGGCCGACTTCCCCTATGTGGCGACGACCTACAGGCTGACGGAGCATTTCCACTACTGGACCAAGCACGCGGTCATCAACGCCGTGCTCCAGCCCGAGGAGTTCGTCGAGATCGGAGAGGCGCTCGCCAGAGAAAAAGGCCTGACCCAGGGCGGATGGGTGCGCATCGCCTCGAAACGCGGCGAGATCGTCTGCAAGGCTTATGTGACGAAGCGCATCAAGCCGATCATGGTCGACGGCAAGCCGACGCATGTGATCGGCGTGCCGATCCACTGGGGCTTCACGGGCGTCGCGCGCAAGGGCTACGGCGCCAACACGCTGACGCCCTCGGTCGGCGACGCCAACACCCAGACGCCGGAGTTCAAGGCTTTCCTCGTCAATGTCGAGAAGGCCTCGCCGCCGGTCGCCTGACGCCTGTTCGAACATGCCGGCCTCGCGGCGGAGACGACCTCCCCCGCGACGGCCTGAAGGAGCCGCGCCATGGCGGATTTGCAATCGCAGGACATCATCAGGCGCTCGGCGACGACCATGACGCCGCCCTCGGCGCGCGCGCATGAGGCGGAGGTGTCGAAGCTCATCGACGTGTCGCGCTGCATCGGCTGCAAGGCCTGCCAGTCGGCCTGCATGGAATGGAACAATCTGCGCCCGGCGATCGGGACGTTCGAGGGCTCTTACGACAATCCGCACGACCTCGCCCCCGAGGTGTGGACGCTGATGCGCTTCACCGAATGGGACAACGACAAGGGCGACCTCGAATGGCTGATCCGCAAGGACGGCTGCATGCATTGCGCCGATCCCGGCTGCCTCAAGGCCTGCCCCGCGCCCGGCGCGATCGTCCAATACGCCAACGGGATCGTCGATTTCATCTCCGACGCCTGCATCGGCTGCGGCTATTGCGTGAAGGGCTGCCCTTTCAACATTCCCCGCGTCAGCAAGGACGACCATAAATCCTACAAATGCACGCTCTGCTCGGACCGCGTCGCGGTCGGGCTCGAACCCGCCTGCGTCAAGGCCTGCCCCACGGGCGCCATTCTGTTCGGCTCCAAGGCCGACATGACCGAATGGGCCGGCGAGCGCGTCGACGAGCTCAAGGGCCGCGGCTTCGCGAACGCCGGGCTCTACGATCCGCCGGGCGTCGGCGGCACGCATGTGATGTATGTCCTGCATCATGCCGACCGTCCGGCGCTTTACGCAGGCCTGCCCGAGAACCCCAGCGTCAGCCCGCTGGTCGCGGCCTGGAAGGGGCTTTTGAAGCCGCTCGCCATCGCCGGCATGGCGTTCGGGGCGGTTGCCGGCTTCTTCCACTGGGTCACGGTCGGCCCGAACGAGGTCGAGCCCGCCGACGAGGCGGAGGCCAAGACGCTTTTCCTGACGAGCAATGAAGCGGCGCGCGGCGAGGCGCAAAGCGGGAGCGCGCGGACATGAGCTATCCGAAGGGAACGCTGATCCGCAACACGACGAGCGAGCGGATCAACCACTGGATCACCGCCGGCTGCTTCGTGCTGCTGGTCCTTTCCGGCCTTTCGATGTTTCATCCGCTGTTCTACTGGCTGAGCGGCCTGTTCGGCGGCGGCCAGTGGACGCGCGCGGTCCATCCATGGATCGGGGTCGTGCTGTTCTTGAGCTATGTCGGCCTGTTCGCGCAGTTCTGGCGCGACAACCTCCCGAAGCGCGAAGACCTCGACTGGATCAAGGCCGCGCCGCGCGTGCTCGCCAATGACGAAGAGCATGTGCCGGAAGTCGACAAGCTCAACGCCGGCCAGAAGGCCGTCTACTGGTCGATGGCGCTGCTCGTGCCGACGCTGTTCGTCAGCGGCCTCATGATCTGGGAGGTCTATTTCGGCGCGGCGACGAGCATCGAGACGCAGCGCGTCGCGACGCTCGTTCATTCGCTCGCGGCGGTCGCGGCGATTCTGGTGTGGATCGTCCATGTCTACGCCGCCATCTGGGTGCGCGGCTCCATGCGGGCGATGACTCAAGGGTGGGTCACGCCGGGCTGGGCCTATCGCCATCATCGCAAATGGCTGCGCCGTCTCGCCGAAAGCGGCTCGGCCGGGCCGAGGCCGCGGGGGTGAGGCGTCCCGCCGTCACGCGCGCCTTGCGCGGCCGCGCGCCGCGCGCCATTTTGCCAAAGGGCCGGCGCGTCGATGCGATGCGCCGGCGCAGGAGCGCCAGGACGCGATGAGGCAGGGCGAGGTTTCTTCCAGCGGCGCCTGGATGGGCGATCCGCAGGGCGGCGTCACGGCGCCCGATCCGCTGATCCTGCCCGATCCGGCGACGCGCTTCGCCCGCACCGCCGCAAGGCTCGAGGCGCGCGCGCAGGGCCACCCCATGGAAGGCTGGCTGCGCTTCATGGCTGTGGTCGCGCGCGCGCAGCAGGCGGCCTGCGACGCGCTCAGTGAATGTCCCGCGCCAGGCGCCGACTTTGTCGCCCAGGCGGTCGAGGCGCGCATGCCGCCGCTCGCCCTCGACGGCCACAGGCGCGCGCCCTGCTGGCGCGACGGCCTCGCCGTGCTGCTCGCCCATGTCGCCGAGGCGCCCGCGCCCGCGCCCGCGCAGGCGCGAGAGGTCGCGCGCGCGCTCAAGGCGGCCGGCGCAGGCGCGGCCGAGGCGCTCGCCGACGCGTTCGTGCATGATTCCGTCGAAGCGGGGCAGGCGGGCGAGGCGCTGTTCGTCGCGGCCGCGCTCCAGGCCTATTTCACGCGGCTCGCCGGCGCGCTCGACGCGTCGGCGCTTCGCCTCCTGCCGGAGCGCGGGCTTTGCCCCTGCTGCGGGTCGACGCCCGTGGCGAGCCTCGTCACGGCGTCGGGCAAGACTCCGGGCGCGCGCTATCTCCATTGCTCGATCTGCGGGACCGCCTGGAATTACGTGCGGGCCCAGTGCGTCTCCTGCGGCGAGTCGCGCTCGACGGCGGTGCGGAGCTTTGAGGGCGAGGAGCTGGTCAAGGCGGAGACCTGCGACGAATGCCGCTCCTATGCGAAGATCATCTACCAGTCGAAAGACACGGCCGCCGACCCTTACGCCGACGATCTCCTGACGCTCGGGCTCGATCTCAAGACGTCCGAGGCCGGCTGGGCGCGCAACGCGCCGAACCCGCTTCTGCTCGTCGGCTGAAGCTTTCGCCGGAGAGACCGCCGCCCGGCGACAGGGCCGGGCGCGCCTGCCGCAGCCGGAGCCTGCGCTAGCCGCGAAGCCGCGGCGCGCCGCGGGCGCCGGGCGCGGGGTCGAGGACGGGGATGGTCGCCAGCACGGGCAGGCCCAGCGCCCTTTCGAGCGTGTCCGGCGAGACGAAGCCGCGCCGAAAAACCTCCGCGAGCACGGCGGCGAGCACGCCGGCGAAAATTGCCAGCAACACGCCGGCGGCGAGGATCACCAGGCGGCGGGCGTCGGCCGCGACCGGAGGCGACGCCGGCTCGATGACGCGCACGCTCGCCGCCTTGCGCGCGGCGACGTCCTCCTGAAAACGGCGCGCGTCGAGCGTCTTGGCGACGGCGGCGTAATGGTCTTCGGCGAAGGTCCGCTCGCGTTCGAGGCGGGCGAGTTCGAAGGCGTTCGCCTCCATCGCCTTGATCTGCGCGTCGACGGCGGCGACCTGGGCGTCGTCGGTGGCGACGCGGGCGTTTGCGGCCTCGAAGGTCTGGCGCGCCCGGGCGCGGTCGATTTCGAGCGCGTCGATGACGTTCGGGCGGCCGTGCCGCACGAGCTGCTGGGCGCCGCCATAGGTGACGACGTCTTTCGGCGCCTGGTCGAGCTCGTGCCTCAGCACGTCGACGCGTTCTTTCGCCTGCGCGCCGTCGGCCTCGGCGATCTGCCGGTCGCGGACGATGTCGGCGCGCTGGCGCAGCAGCAGGTCGCGCTGCAGGCTGTGGTCGGCGATGTTGTTTTGCGCCTTGAACGCGGCGACCGCGCGTCCGGCCGCGTCGGCGCGCGCGCGCAACATGTTCGCCTCGGCCTCGACGGCGGGCGACTGGACGTCGGAAAACAGCGCGGCGCGGCGCGTCAGGTAGCGCGCGACGAGCGTGTTGACGGCCTCGGCGGCGACGGCGGGGTCGGCGTTGCGGAAGCTGACCGCGATCAGATTGCCGATCTTGTCGGGCGTCGCCTTGAGGCTTTTGGCGAAGGCGACCGTCGCGAGGTCGAGCGGGTCGGCCGCAGGCCGCCGCCGGTCGGGAAGGCCCGCCGACTTCATCAGATTTTCTACGACATTTGATATGTCGTCCCTCATGCGGGCGCTGAAACCCGGCTGCGCGATCGAGGGAAACAACCGGGCGAGGCCGACCGACTCGATCGTCGCCCTGGCCAGCGACGGGCTCGTCAGGATCTCGACCTCGCTTTTCAGGATCGCGTCCTTTTCGAGCATGATCGGGGAGGCCGCGGTCTCCGAACCCACCGCCGCGCGGGCGGCGTAGTCGGGCGACAGCGGCACGAGCAGGGTCGCTTCGGCCGTGTATTGCGGTTTGACGAGAAGGGCGACGCCGCAGGCGGCGGCCATCACGAGACAGGCCGAAACGGCGACGGCGCGCCAGTCCCTGAAAAGACCGTCGGCGATCGCGCGCAGGGCGCGCGCGTCGCCGCGCGGCGACGGCGCGTCGGAAGAAAGGCTCATGAAAGACTCCAGGCCGCCCGGCGCGGGCGCGAAAACGACGGATTGCGCCAGCCTGATCAACAATCGCCGCCATGTAAAGGGGAGGCGTTGACGGTTACGTGTTGGCGCGTTCGGCTTGCCATACTCTGTTGCATTGCACCAGCCGTCAATGTAGCGTGCAAATCATTCGCCGCTGTGTGGAATATCGAAAAACTTTTATAGAATTTAGTCATTCGAGCATAGCGCGCCGGGGATATGATCGTCCCGATCGGCGGCGGCTGAATGATTTTCCGCCAGCTTTTTCTTAAAGGGCGTTATCTATATGAAAAAGCGATCTGCACCAGAGTCGTCGCGGGGCGCCGGGGGCGCCTCATGAGGGCGGGCGCGACCCAGGCCGTCGAAGAGGCGCGCGTTCCGGCTGAACGCCGCGCCGCCTTTCCGTCCGTCGCCGCCGCGCGGCCGCGGCCGCCGCACAAGGCTTTTCTTCATCTGTTCCATGCGATCAAGGCGCTGAACCGGAGCGACGCGCCTTTCGTGCTGCAGTTTCTCGCCTCCTCTGACGGCGAAGGCGCGAGCGTCACGGCGGCCGGCTTCGCGGAGGCCGCCGCCGCGCATTGGCAGGGCTCGGTCCTGCTCATCGACTGCTCGGCGACCGACGCGCCGACGCGCCCCGGGCCGCAATCCCTGATCGAAGCCTTTTCCGAAAAGGGCGCGCTGCATGGCGCGACGCAGCCCTCGCCCGACGCGCCGGGCGTCGTGCTGGCGCGGCTGACGGCGGCCAGCGGCGCCTTTTCGAGCTTCGACCTCAGCGACCTCGGACGCCTGTTCGACGCGGCGAAGCAGGCCTTTCCGATCGTCGTCCTCGATTGCCCGCCGCCCGCGGAGGCGCCCGAATCGCTCGCGCTCGCGCGATGCAGCGACGGAACCGTGCTGGTCGTCGGGGCGGGCGCATCCACCCGCTCGCGGATCGTCCAGACGCGCAACGACGTCGAACGCTTCGGCGGCCAGCTCGTCGGATGCGTGCTCAACCGCGCCGCAAGCCGCATCCCGCGCTGGCTCGAACGCTGGCTTTGAACCTGAAGTCAAAACTCCACGTCCGGAACTCACATCTGTCGTCCATCCTCGCGGCGCCGCTTGCCGGACGCCGCTTCAAGCGGAGCGCGTCCCCATGGCTGTTTTCTTCGCCGGCGAGAGCATCGGCGACAGGCCGTCCCTTCTCCCCGACGATCCGGAAGAGCTGATCGGCAAGCTCTGGGACGAGATTCTCGAACGCGGCCCGCAGGCGCGCGCGGCGAGCCTGCTCGACCTCAAGCTCGGCGTGCAGCGCATCCACCGGCTGTTCGGCGCCATAACGGAGCTGACCGGCGTCGCCCTGCCGATCACGACCATGTTCGAGGCGTCGACCATTCCGGCGCTCGCCGAGATCGTGCGCCGGGGCGAGGCGCCGCCCCAGCCCGTCGCCGTGCTCGTGCAGCCGCACGAGGGCGGAACGCCGCTCTTTCTCTTTCCGGGCCTTGGCGGAATCATCCTCGAGCTTTACGACCTCGGCCGGCTGGTTCGGGCCGGCGGGCCGGTCTACGCCAATCTGACGCAGCGCCTTGACGGCCGGGGGCCGCTGTTGCGCAGCGTCGTCGACATGGCCCGCGTCCAGGCCGACGCCATAAGAGCCATCCAGCCGCATGGCCCCTACCGGCTCGCCGGCTTCAGCCTCGGCGGCCTCATTGCCCTCGAAACCGCGCGTCTTCTGGCGGCGTCCGGCGAAAGGGTCGAGTTCCTCGGCCTGATCGAGCCCAATCTGCCGGAGCGTTTCTGGCCGCCGGCGGTCAAGCGGGCCTTTCTGCTGCGTCGGCTCAAGACCCATTTCGACACGCTGAGGGCGTTGCCGCCGCGCCAGATCCTGTCCTATCTCGGCGAACGGGCGGCGCCGCTCGCGCGGCGCCTGAGACGGCTGACGGGCGGCGCGGGAACCGCTTCGGCCTCGCCCTACACGCTCGCCAATCTCCCGAAGGAGCTCGCCGACGCGCGGGACGCGGGCCTTGCGGCGTTCTACGCCTATGAGATCAAGCCCTATGCAGGCAGGGCGGCCATTTTCGAGTCCGCGGGCGGAGACCCGCTGTCGTGCCCGCCGACCGACGTCTTCCCGCCCTATCTCGGCGGCTATGATCGTTTCGCCTGCGGCGGCGATCATGCGAGCCTGATGCGCCAGCCCTTCGTCGGCGAGCTCGCCGACAGAATGTCGGACGCGCTCGGAGCGTTGAACCGGGGCTGAACGGCGCTCAGCCGGCCTGAACGCAAAAAGGGGGCGCGCCGCGTCCCCTTTTTGCGTCGGCCCGCGCCCTCAGGGCGCAGGCTTCATGTTGCGGGACTCACGTCGCGGGGGTCATGGCGAAGACGCTTTCGGACGCTTCCGTGCGCGCGTCCGCGTCGTCGCTCCGGCGGCCGACCGGACGCGCCACGCCCTCCTTCAGATCGAGCGCGATGCGGTCCGCAAGCCGCAGGGCGAGCGCGACCAGCGTGATTGTCGGCGAATCGCTGCCGACGGTCGGAAACACGGAGCTGCCGGCGACATAGAGATGACGCACGTCATGGGCGCGGCACTGCGCGTCGACGACGCCCTGCGCCGGGTCCTCATGCATGCGCGTGGTGCCCATGTGATGCCAGCAGCCGAGCGTTTCAGTCTCCTCGCCAGGCCCGGAGGACGAGCCGATGACGGTCGCGACGCCGGCGGCGCAAAGGCCGTCGACGACGAGCCGGTCGAGCGTGCGGAAATGCTCCTCGTCCTGCGCCGTCAGGCGCCAGTCGATGCGCGGCTGGCTGACGCCGAGCCGGTCGCGCGTCGCGGCGAGCGTGACGCGGCTGTCCGGGTTGGGAACGGGTTCGATCACCGATTCGAGCGTGAAGTCGGTCTTTTCGAGAACGGGCGCGAGCATCACGTCGGCGATCGCCGCGAGCGTTCCCGGCGCATGGGCGAAGAGGCCCGGCAGCTCGCGCAGCGTATCGCGCGCGGCGCGCGACAGGGGATAGCCGAAACGCTTGCGGCCGTTGATCGCCCTCTGGATGCGCTTCATCGCCCTGTAGGCTTTGGCCACGTCGCCGCCGCGCGCGCCGACGAGATAGACGCGCGAATTGGAGAGGCCGAGGCGGCGCTGGGCGTCGAAGCTCGGCGCGAGATGGACTTCGAGACGCGCGCGCGCGTCGCCCGTGCCGCGATGAATGCGATGCATCAGCGCGTCATAGAGCGGGCGGAAGCGCGCCGCGTCGACAATGCGAAGCTGCGTCGACTGCCGGCGCGGATGGTCCATGTAGAACCGCCCGACGAGGCCGGAGCCGTTGGCGAGCCCGTCCGCCCGCACGTCGTTCGACGCCAGAAGCAGCCGCGCGTTCTCGACGCCGCCGGCGGCGAGGACGGTGACGGCGGCGCGGATCGAGAGGCGTTTGCCGTCGAGCGTCGCGACGTCCGCCCCGGTCGCGGCCTCGCCCCGCGCGTCGGTCGCGACGCGGACCACATTGGCGTGGAGAAGAACCCGGACGTTGGGCGCCTTGCGCAGGCGCTCGCGGTAGACGTCGCCCATGCGCGTCGGCGGGCTCAGCTGGTCAAGCACATTGACGAGGTCTGACCCCGCGACCGGCATCAGCTCCGCGCGCAGCCGCGCGATTTCGGGCGCCCAGCGCTCGAGGGTGAAATCGGCGTCGGGCAGTTCGAGCAGCTCGCCGGCGTGGCGATAATAGGGCTCGAGGTCGGCCTTGCGGATCGGCCAGCCGCTGTGCGGCACCCAGGGGCGGCGTTCAAAATCGAAAGGGTCGAGCGGACGGCACCAGCCGCCCCAGCAATTGGTGCTGCCGCCGAGAAACCGGCTGCGCGAATCCGCCGGCGAGTCATGCGTCAGGCCCACGCTCTCGCCGGCGTAGAGCGACTGCGACATGGGGTCGGAGGTCAGCCCTCCGCCCTCGATCAGCACGACCTTGAGCGAGCGCGGCAGGGCGAGGGCGAGGGCGATTCCAGCGGCCCCGCCGCCGATGACGCAGACGTCCGCGCAGATTTCCGCGCCGTCGTCCGCCTGCGTGGCTTCAATGATCATATGCGCCTCCGAAAGATGTGACGAAGATCGGGAGTGGTTCAGCGGCCGCCGGACGCGACGGACACGCGCCCGCGCCAGGCGGCGAAAGCGGCGCGGGAGCGCTGGCGCACGGGATAGGCCATGAAGCGCCGAAGCCGCGGATGGTCCTTGAGGTAGAGCGCCCGCTTTTCGACGAGGTTCCACGACAGATAGGCGACCACGACAGTGAGGGGGATCGCGAGGCCGAGATTGAACGCCCAGTTCTGCCGGCCGGGAAAATAATGCATCAGCGTCTGCTGCACGGGGAATCCGTAGAGGTAGATTCCATAGGAATAGTCGCCGTCGGACAGCAGGGGGATGCGGGGAAAGGCGGCCATGCCGAAGCAGACGATCAGATAGGCGGCGCAGGCGGGCGCGAAGGCGTAATAGGCGCTCGTGGAGAAGGACGCCGCCATGACCGCGACGGCGGCGGCCATGCCGAGATAGGTCAGCTTCACGCGGTCGCGCCAGAGATAGAAGGCGACGCCGCCGATGAAGCAGGAAAACAGCGTGTAATGGGTGACGATGTCCTTGGGGTTCGGCGCGAGGACGCCGTGGATTTCGCCCGCGAGCTGTCCGGCCATGGCGACGGCGAAGACGGCGAGCATCGCCTTCTTGTTCGACGCGAGGCCGAGCAGGATGAGGATCGAAATCCCGACGTAGCACTGGATTTCGATCGGCACCGTCCACAGCGAGAAATTGACGACGCCGGGCAGCGGATTGTCGAGGAAGACGCCCGGCAGGTAATAGCGGATCTTGCCGACGACGTTGAAGAAATAGCTGAAGAACTGCGGGTCGGTGAAATAGGCGTGGAGCGTGTAGGCGGTGACGATCGGGCCGAGCAGGAGCGCCGACAGGAACACCTCGCAGGACAGCGCCGGGACGATGCGCAGCACGCGATGCATGATGAAGATCTTGAGCGATTTCGTGCGTTCGAGGCTGCCGGCGATCAGGAATCCGCTGAGCGCGAAGAACATCGGCAGGATGGCGAGGAAGGCCGGCTTGAACGGGCCTGACAGCACGGCGTCCTGCGCCTCCTGTCCATGAGCGGTGATGATCGCGTGGAAGGCGAGCACGGCGAGCGAAAGGACGAGCCGCGCCATGTCGAAGCCCGGACCGCGGCCGCGATGCGCGGCGAGCACGTCGCCGGCGCTTTTGGGACGCCCGTCAGGACCGCGCCATGCGGGCAGGGTCGCCCGGGCGAAGGCGCGCAGGCCGCGCCCCCCGGGGAGCTGGACGGCAGATGACATGGTCACTCCTTTGAGGGCGCGCCGACCGCGCGCGCGGCGCAAAACCTTGAAAACTGAACGAGCCGCCGCAGCGGCGGCGAAAGAATGATCATAAACATGAGATTGAGGGCGACGATGGCGGCGCCGAGGCCGACATGCGCGAGCGCGTCGTCTGAGGGCGGCAGGCGCTGCAGGACCGGCTGCAGAAAGACGATGAAGACGCCGTTGACGAGCACGAGGTCGAGCGCGTTGCGGCCGCTCCAGGCAAGCGGCCTGGCGAGCGAGCTTGCGAGCGGACCGGAGGCGATCGCGCGGCCGACGATCACGACCAGAAGAGAGCCGAGCAGCGCGGTCAGCGCGAACAGAGGGAAAAAGCCGACATCGCCCGTGATCATCAGGACGCCGAAGCGGCCGGCGAGAAAATCGGCGTAAAAGCCCTTCAGCGGCGCGCAGGACCATTCGGCGAGACAGGCGTTGTTGAGCGGCGCGAGCACGACGACGGCGGCGAGCAGCGCCGGCGCGACGACGGCCGGCGGCGCAGCCCTGACCCGCGCGAGCGTATAGCCTGCGAGATAGAACAGCAGGCCCGGCGCGAACGACCTGATCTGGAACGGATTGGGAAGGAACGGATCGGCGAGGACGAGCGCGGCGGCGAGCGCGATCGCGGCGCAGCGCGGCGCGGCGGGCCCCTTGACGATCGCGGCGGCGAGAATCTGCGCGCCGGCGAGGGCGACGAGGAACCATGTGGTGACGAGGCTGAAATCCTTGCCGATCAGCATCGGCCGGACGAGCGTTCTGAAGATCGCGCCGGAGTCGGCCGGGATCCGGCCCAGCGCCGCGGCGAGCGCCACGCCCGCGACATGGGACGCATAGGCGAGCGCGACGAGGAACAGCGCCTGCTCGAAGATTCGCCGCCATGATTTTCGCGGGAGATTCTGCGCGGTCATGCCCGAGATCAGGAAGAACAGCGGCATGTGGAAGCTGTAGATGACGCGCCACTGCGCGAAGGCCGCGTCCGAGAAGGCGCCGTCGGGACGCGCCCCGAAGAAGACCTGGAGGCCGTGCGCGTAGATCACGAGCAGGATCGCGATCCCGCGCGCGACGTCGATCGCGGCGTCCCGCTCTTCGCGCCTCGCTTCGACGCCCGGCGAGACGCGGCGCGTTTCGCGAGTCGCTTCGTCGTAAATGATCTGCATCGATCCTCGACTCGTGTCGCGGGCCGGGCCGGCGCCGAAGATGTGCGGCGCCTGACGGCCGGGGCGGTTCAAGACGTTCGTCATTTTAAAAATGGAAGGCCGAAGACGACCCTCAGATATTTGTTCAAATCAATGCGGACGGGCGTTCCGGGCGATCGGCGCCGCGACGCGTCGCGTCGGATATGAGCGGCGTGTCGGATAGGTGCGGCGTGTCGAAAGCGCCGGGGGCGGCCCCCGGCGCGAGGCGTTCGGGCGGGGTCAGGTCTCCATGATCGACTTGACGCCGGAATGACTTTTCTGGAGCGCCTTGACCGTCGACGCGAGAACGTCGCGCAGGCTCTGCGGCGCGGCGATGGCGACGGCGGCGCCAAGCGCGCGCCAGTCCGTGAACAGGAAGAACGGGCGCAGCGCGAGCGCCCGCAGCATCAGCGCCAGCGCGTCGCCGCGCCGGCCGCAGGACACGGCTTTCCAGGCGGCGATGCGGTAGTGTTCGGCGTGGCCGGCGCGCATCACGCGCTCGGGCACGTTGGGCATGTCCCTGCGCAGGATGGCCATGGCCATGTCGGCGTAGCCGACGAATTTGCGCGAATCGAACGAGAGGCTGCTTTCGCGCAGCCGGTAGAGCGTGAGCGGCCGCGGGATGAGCTGGGCCTCATAGCCTGTCATCCACAATATGCGGCGCCACATCTCATAGTCTTCGCAGCTCCTGAGCTCCGGCAGGAACAGTCCCGCCTCCTCGAAGCAGGCGCGCCGCGCCACGACCGTCGAGCCATTGCCGAAATGATTGCGGCGGATCATGTCGTGCAGGGAGGGATGGGCCTTGCCCGCGAGCAGGATGTCTCCGCTGCGCGCGCCGGCCTCCGTCATATATTCGGAATGGCTGAAGGTGAGCCCGATCGAGGGGTCGCCCGTCATGACGCCGAGATGCAGCGCGGCCTTCTGCGGCAGCCAGACGTCGTCGCCGTCGAGCAGCCCGATGAATTCGCCGCGGGCGGCGAGAATGCCGGCGTTGCGCGCGGCCGAAAGCCCGCCGTTGTCCTGGCGCAGGATGCGCAGGCGCGGATCATCGAGCGCGGCGGCGAGCCGTGCGAGGACGCGCGGCGTGTCGTCGGTCGATCCGTCGTCGACGACCACGACTTCGAGGTCGCGCATCGTCTGGGCCAGCGCGGAGCGGACGGCGGCCTCGATATAGGGCGCGACATTATAGGCCGGAATGACGATCGAGAGCGGCGGCGCGCGCTCTGACGCGTCGGCGTCCGGCGACGGGCGTGGGTCTTCGGCGTTCATGGGCTCTCGTCTCCTGAATGCGGCGTGCGGCGGCGCGGTCCGGCCGGGCTCCGGCGGCAAGAAAAAATCGGATCGAGCGCGCGCGCGGCGCGCTCCGGCGCGCGCGAGAGCGGCCGGGCGGGGTCGTCGCGCAAGGCGGCCGGCGCGGCGACGGCGGAAGGGGCGAGCGCGGCGCCGATGAAGGCGAAGAGAAAGACGCAGGGCAGCGTCAGGTTGAACAGCGCCTCGTAGCGGCAGTAAAGCGCGAGGCACAGGAACAGCCCGAGCGCGACGATCAGTCCGTCGCGGCGCGGGTCGTCGGCGGCCAGCGTGAGATAACGCCGCACGAGCCCGACGAAGGTCAGGGCCATGGCGAGGACGAAAGCGGCGAAGGTCGGCGCGCCGCCCATGTAGAGCAGGCCGTAGACGGTGGAGTGGCTGCCGATCGGCAGGTTCTCCTTGGCGTGCACGGAGTCGCCGATCCAGCCATGGCCGATCAGGGGCGATTCGAGAAAGCCTTCGTAGCTTTTTTCATAGATGAGGTCGCGCGCGAGGCTCGATCCGGCGCGGGCGGCGTTGGCCTTGTCCTGGATCTGCGCGATTTCGGCGATCGGGTCGACGCCCATCAGCGGCAGGGCGAACAGCCCGCACAGGCCTGCGCCGACGACGAGGAGCTTCATGCCGCGCGGCGCGCGCATGAAGACGATCAGCGCGCCGACGACCGCGAGCGCGGCGATGGCGATGCGGCTCCAGCTGAACACGGTCGCCACCGCGCCGCCGCTCACGCCGAGGACGCGCCACAGGAGATTGCGTTCGAGCAGGCTGATGAAGGTCACGGCGAGCGCGCCGAGCCCGAGCGCGGGCGCCCACGGAAAGAACAGCACCAGCCGCGTCGTCAGTTCGCCGAGCGTTTCTTCGGTCTGGTAGATCAGCGCCGCCGTGTAGAAGGTGACGGTCGGGCTTTTGGGCAGCAGCAGCCCGAGCGGCGTCGGCCAGATATAGAGCGCGCGACGGCCGAGGAGATGGCCGACCGCGGCGACGCCGGCGAGAATCAGCATGTAGAGTCCGACCCAGGCGACGGCGCGGACGGCGCGCGGATCGTCGAGCCGGTGCGCCGCGCCGGCGGCGACGGCGAGCCCGCCGAAGCCCCAGCCGACGACGCCGAATCCGGCCGCATTGGCGAAGCCGCGCGCGTAGTCGCCGAGCGCGACGCCGTTGAGGATCGCGGCCGCCGCCTGCGACAGGCCGATCGCGAACCAGCTCGCAATAATGACGTTGATCATTTTCCCGCGCGGCCAGCGCTCGGAGGCGAGCCGCAGCAGCATCAGCGCGCAGGCCGGGGCGAGCGCGCCGAGGAACCAGAGCGCGGGAATGGCGCGCAGATAGGCGCGATAGAGCGCCGCGCCGCGCAGAACGGCGGCGAGGCGGGGCGTGGCGCGCGCCGGCGCCGCGGCGAGGGCGGGGACGGCCGCGCCGGCGCTCACGAGGGCGCTCCCGCTTCGCTCATGCGCGGCGCGGCGCGCGGGCCGAACGCCGCGCTCGCCCGCGCGGTGAGCGCCGTCGCGAGGGCGACATGCAGGATGACGCCAAGGATCGCCCCCAGCGCGCCGGCGAAGGCCGCGCCGAGCGGAATGACGACGAGGCCGAGCGCGCCCCTGATCGCCGACACGCGGTTGACCGCGTCGAGCGCGCCGATGGCGCGCAGATGCAGGTCATAGGTCGACAGCAGATAGCGGATCGGCGTCGAGGCGAGCAGCAGCGGCGCGAGCAGCGTGAAGCGCGGCAGGTTGAAGACGAACAGCCCGAGCGGGACCGCGAGCAGCGCCACGCCGGCCGCGCAGGCCGCGCCGAGCTTGAGCATCAGGCGGCGCAGCGGCGGCAGGGCGCCGTCGGGATCGCCGACGACGGCCGGATATTTGGCCTGCATCTGCGACCAGCCGGGCGTTTCGGCGACGGTCAGCATCTGGCGCGCGAGGCCGAACAGGCCGAGGTCGGCGCGGCTCATCAGATAGGAGGCGATCAGCACGGACGCCTGGTCGACGCCGAGATTCATCGAATCGCCGACGAGGAAGCGCGAGCCTTCGCGCGCCTGCCTGACGAACAGCCTGAAATCGAGCGGCGCGCGCTTAAGCCGCAGGAAGGCGACGGCGACGCCGGCGAAGCGGAAGGCGGCGAGGATCGCCGCAAAGCCGGCGTAGGACGAGCCGAACAGCGCCGCGAACAGCAGGCCGAGCGAATTGGCGGCCGGCGCGATGACGGCCTCGCCCGCCTTGCCCTGCAGGACCTGCAGCGCGTTCAAAAGGTTGCCCTGCGCGAAAAACGGCCCGCCGAGCGCGAGCAGGAAGATGACCAGCGCCTCCTCATGGCTGCGCCCGGCGAGCGCGCCGAGCACGGCGAGAAAGGGAAGGCTCGCCGGGACGACGACGAGCGCGGCCGCGCAGCCGAGCGCGTTGCGCACGGGCATGGGCGCGTCCATCCGCGCGAAGACATAGGGCAGGCCGAAGGCGCCGACGAGGGCGATGACGGCGACGGCGGCCGTCGCGATGGTCAGCGTGCCGGCGGCCGGCAGGCCGAAGCTGCGCACGATGATCGCCGAAAGCAGCAGGCCGTTGAGATTCTGCAGGACGCGGGCGGCGAGCACGAGGCCGGCCTCATGACCGAAGCGCGCGGAGAGCCGCCGCGCCGTCTGGCGCAGCGCGCCGGCGTCGGAGCGGGCCGTCACGCCCTGGCGCCCTGAATGAGCGTCGCGGCCACGGGTCGTCGCAGCGGCGTGCGATAGAGCCGGTCGTAGCGTCGCGCCACGTCGTCCCAGTCGGGCCGGGCGAGCGTCTTGAGCTCGCGCGCCGCCTCGGCGACGGCGTTCGGGTCGGCGACGAGCCGCCCGAGGAGGGCGCCGAGCGCGGCGACGTCGCGCGGGGCGAAATAGAAGCCGCAGGCCCCGGCGACCGCGCGATTCTCGGGGATGTCGCTGACGATCGCCGGAACGCCATGGGCGACGGCTTCGAGCAGCGCCATCGACATGCCCTCGATGTAGGAAGGCAGCACGAAGAGATAGGCGTTGCTGAACAGGGCGGCGAGCGCGTCGCCGGACTGGTGGCCGACGAAAAACGTCTTCGCCGGGTCGGCCGCGGCGCGCAGCGCGTCATAATAGGCCGGTTCGCGCGAGCCGCCGGCGACGACGAGCTTCATGTCGGTCTGCAGCGCGTTCATCGCCGCGATGAGGTCCTGGCATCCCTTTTCGGGGGTGAGCCGGCTCGCGAACAGGACGTAGCGCCCGGGTTCGAGGCCGAGTTCGGCGAACCGCGGTCCCGGGGCGACATGGGACTTCCGGGGCATGCCGTTTGGAATGAAGCGGGCGGCGACGTCGTAGCGCTCGGCGAAGTAGCGCCGCAGATTTTCGGAGACGACCGAGATCTGGTCGGCGTTGGCGACCAGGGTCCGCTCGGCGAGGCTGAGGCTCATGCGCGCCGCCCGGCCCCATTTGTCGCGCTTCTGGTCGAGGCCGTGGATGGTCACGAGCGAGCGCTGGCCGAAAAGATGAGTCGCCGCCGAAAGAATGCCCGGGCCGACGGCGTGGAAGTGGACGACGTCGTAGCGGCCCATCGCCTCGCGCAGCGCGACCAGGCTGCGCGAAATCGTCTCGAAATGCTTGCCGCCGACGGCGGCCGTGCGCAGCGCGCGCACGCCGCCATGGTCCTCGAACGTCACGCTGGGATCGGAAAAGACGTCGACCTCATGGCCGAGCCCGCCGAGCCTTGGACACAGCTCGTCAAGAACGCGTTCGATGCCGCCGTAGCCGGAGCCCACGCCACGAGAGCCGATCATTGCGATACGCACAACATTCGCCTTTCAAAGTAATTGTCGCAAAAGTTCTGCCTGCGCCGTTCGACCGGCGGAGGTCGGGCGGATGCGCCAGATGATCAATTTGATTGTTTTTATTTATTATCAGTCGCCGCCCGGCCTCTGGAGACAGGGCGTCGTCGAGCAGCTTTATATAGAGCCGAGCTAAAGCTACTCATAATCAAAACATTAAAGTTCTGTCAAATTTTTAAATCATATCGGGGCGCCCCCCGGATCATGATTGTCTCGGACGGCCTGTGTCCTTCGTGCACATGGCTGATGGCGCGGGTATGATGAGTTTTGACTATCGAATACGGTCATGAAACCTGTCGGGTTATTTGCGGGCGCCTGCACGGCCTGACACGACGGCGCGCCGGCGCGGGACGCAGGCCATATTGATGGCGATTTCTGATCATTGATGATAGTCATTGTGCTTCAGGAGGTCGTCGATGAACGCCCGGACCCTCGCCCCGTCGCCCTCGCGCCGGGGCGTCGCCGCCCCGCTCGCCTGCGCCGTCCCGTTCGCCTGCGCCGCCGCGATCGTCGCCGGCGGCGCGGCGGCGGCCGACCGGCCCTTTTCGTCGGCCTCCCCCTGGAACACGGCGATTCCCTCAAGCGCCGTCTACGGCTCCGCGCCGGCGGCCCCGGGCCTTCTTGCGGGCGTCGACTCCTGGGACGCCCAGAACGTCTGGAGCATTCCCTTCTACAGGGCGACGACCGCGGACGCGTCGCGCCCGCTGCTTTACAATCCCCTCGCCTGGTACAAGGTGTTTACGGGCGAATGGCGGCGCGCCGGCAATGGCGCGGCGGTCGAGGCCGAGATTCTCGCCTCGTCGAAGACCGCCTTTCCCTATCCCGGCAACGTCTATTCGACGACGAAAGCCGGGGCCTGGACCCTGCCGTCGTCCTATAACAAGACGCTCAACCCGGCGTCGCCGCCGGCGCGCTTTTATGTCGGCGCCGCCATGAAGCCCGCGACCGGCGCCGACGGCCATATGGCGGTGGCCCAGCCGAACGGATCGGTGCTCGAAACCTACGCCACGATCGTCCTGGGCTCGGGCCAGCTCGTCGCGCTCTCCTACGCCGTGTCGTCGGCGACGGGCCTTGGCGACGGCTGGCAGAACGGGCAGACGGCCTCGATGCTGCCGAGCTACGCCGGGCTGCTCTGCGACGAGGAGCTTGCGGCGGGCGTGAGGCACGCCATGGCGATCTCGGCGCCGGCGAGCCTTCTTGCGACGCAGATCGCCTATCCGGCCTACGCCTTCGACCGCGACGCGACCACGAACCAGCAGCCCTATTCCGGCGCCCTGCCCATGGGCGCGCGGCTCGCGCTGCCGCCCTCGGTTTCGGTCGCCTCGCTCAAGCTCGCGACGGCCGAGGGCGCGGCGATCGCCGCGGCGGCGAAAACCTATGGCTTCATCATCGTCGATCGCGGCGGAAGCGGCGCGACGATCCGCGTCAATCCGAACTGCGCGGCCGCCAATCCGGTCCTGCGCGCCTGGAGCTACGGCCTGCAGAACGACCTCAACGCGATCTTCTCCAGGCTCACGCGGGTCGGCTGGTGACCGCCTGACGGCGTCGAAATCCTGCGCGGCCGCAAACGACGGGCGTTTACGCGCGTTGACCTCGCGCCCGGCGTCCCGGGAGACGCGCCCGCGCCCGGACGGAAGATCGACGCGACGCGTCCCGGGCGGGCGCCGGGAGGACGTTCAAATGCGCAAGACACTCATCACGGCCTGCGCTTTCGCTTCATGTCTCGTCGTGGGCGGGGCCTTCGCCCAAGAGGGCGCGCCGGCGAAGCCCGGCGAGACCGCCAAGGGCGCGGCGCTCGTCGACGCGCGGGGCATGACGCTTTACACCTTCGACAGGGACGAAGGCGGCAAATCGGCCTGCGTCGGCGACTGCGCGAAGCTCTGGCCGCCGCTCGCGGCGGGCGCGGGCGCCGCGGCGCACGGCGGGTTCACCCTCGTCTCGCGCGGGGACGGCGCCCTGCAATGGGCCTACAAGGGCAAGCCGCTCTACCGCTTCGCGCAGGACGCGAAGCCCGGCGACGCCGCCGGCGACGGCTTCAAGTCGGTCTGGCGTGTGGCGAAGCCCTGACGCCCGACCCTTTGAAGCGCGATTCGCGGCGCGGCGGACGAACCGTCGCCGGAAATTCGTCTCGCCGCGCTAACCCTGACGCGAAATTGCGCGCCGGCGGAGGGAGAAATCGCCCGTCGCGCGGTTTGCGGCCGGCGCGCGCCGGGCTAGATTCGGCTGAAATGACGGCCAGGGAGGTTCGAAATGAACGCAGTCGTCGCGGGCTATGCGCGCACCCCCTTCACGCCGGCGGCGAAAGGCGCGCTCGCCGGCGTGCGGCCGGACGATCTCGTCGGCGCGCTGATTGCGGCGCTCGTCAGCCGCTCGGGCGCCCGCGCCGACGACGTCGAGGACCTCATCGTCGGCTGCGCCTTCCCTGAAGGCGAGCAGGGGCTCAATCTCGCGCGCATGGCCGGGCTTCTCGCGGGCCTGCCCAAATCCGTCGCCGCCGCCACCGTCAACCGCTTCTGCGGCTCCTCCATGACCGCGGCCCATATGGCGGCGGGCGCGGTCGCGCTCGGCGCCGGCGAGCTTTTCGTCGCGGCCGGCGTCGAAAGCATGAGCCGCGTGCCGATGGGCGGCTTCAACCCGCTGCCCAATCCCGCGCTCGCCGAGGTCGAGCGCGGCGCCTATATGGGCATGGGCGAGACGGCCGAGAACGTCGCCGCCAAATGGGCCGTGAGCCGGCGCGACCAGGAAGCGTTCGCGCTCGCCTCGCAGCGCCGCGCGGCGCAGGCGCAGGCCGAAGGGCGCCTGACGGCCGAAATCGTCCCCGTCGAGACGCGCTCGGGCGCGATCGCCGCCGACGGCTGCCTCAGGCCCGAGACCACGCCCGAAGGCCTCGCGGCGCTCAGGCCCGCCTTCGACGAGAACGGCGTGGTGACCGCCGGAACCGCCTCGCCGCTCACCGACGGCGCGGCGGCGGTGCTGATCGCCTCCGAGGACTACGCGCGCCGCATGGGGCTCGACATTCTGGCGCGCATAAAATCCGTCGCGGTCTGCGGCTGCGCGCCGGAGCTCATGGGGATTGGCCCGATCGGCGCGACGCGCAAGGCGCTCGCGCGCGCCGGCCTCGCCGCGCGCGACCTCGACGTGATCGAGCTTAACGAGGCGTTCGCGGCGCAGGCGCTCGCCTGCGCGCGCGACCTCGGGCTCGATCTCGAAAAGACCAACATCGACGGCGGGGCCATCGCGCTTGGCCATCCGCTCGGCGCGACCGGCGCGCGCATCCTCGGCAAGGCGGCTTCGCTGCTGCGGCGGGAGGGCGGACGCTATGCGCTCGCCACGCAATGCATCGGCGGCGGCCAGGGAATCGCCACGATCCTGGAGGCCGTATGATGGCCGACATGTCTGACGGCGGCGGGAGCGCGGCGGGGAACGCGGGCGCGATCGCAAAAGTCGGCGTGATCGGCGCGGGCGTGATGGGCGCGGCCATCGCCGCCCATGTCGCCAACGCCGGCGTTCCCGTGGTCCTGCTCGACCTCGCCAGAGACGGCGAGCCGGGGGCGCTGGCGCGCGCCGCCGTCGAGCGCATGCTGAAGGCCGATCCCGCGCCCTTCATGAGCCGCGCCGCCGCCAAGCTCGTCGCGCCGGGCGACCTTGACGCCGATTTCGGCCTTCTGTCCGACTGCGACTGGATCGTCGAGGCGGCGGTCGAGCGGCTCGACGTCAAGCAGGGGCTCTACCGTCGCGTCGAGGCGGTGAGAAAGCGCGGCGCGGCGGTCTCCTCGAACACTTCGACCCTGCCGCTCGCGGCGCTGACGCAGGGGCTGCCCGAGCGTTTCGCGGAAGATTTCCTCGTCACGCATTTTTTCAATCCGCCGCGCTACATGCGCCTTCTCGAGATCGTCGCGGGGCCGCTGACGCGCACCCAGACGGTCGCGCGCGTCGCGCGTTTCTGCGACGTCTTTCTCGGCAAGACCGTGATCTTCTGCAAGGACCGGCCGGGCTTCGTCGCCAACAGGCTCGGCGCCTTCTGGCTGCAGGCCGCCGTGTCGCTCGCGATCGCGGAGGGGCTTGACGTCGAGGAGGCCGACGCGCTTCTGAGCCGGCCGGTCGGCGTCCCCAAGACCGGCGTCTTCGGCCTGCTCGATCTCGTCGGCCTCGATCTCACGCCCCATGTGGCGCAGAGCCTTGCGGCCGCGCTCGCCCCCGACGATCCGTTCCAGCGCGTGGCGAAGCCGGCGCCGGCGCTTGAGGCGATGATTGCGCGCGGGCTCACCGGCCGCAAGGCCGAGGGCGGATTCTACCGCCTCAACCGCGCCGGCGGCGGCCGGGTCAAGGAGGCGATCGACCTTGCGACCCTCGACTATCGCACGGCGCGCAAGCCCGCGATCGAGGCGCTCGACGAAAGCCGCGGCGACCTGCGCCGCCTGATGTCCCACGACAGCCGCGAAGGCCGATATGTGTGGCGCGTGATGAGCGGGACGCTCGCCTACGCCGCCGCGCTCGTCGGCGACGCGGCCGACGATCCGGCCGCCGTCGATACGGCGATGCGGCTCGGCTACGGCTGGCGCCACGGGCCCTTCGAGCTGATCGACAGGATCGGCGCGGGCTGGCTCGCGGACCGGCTTGCGGCCGAGGGGCGCCCCGTTCCCGATCTGCTGCGCACGGCCGCCGGGCGCGGCTTCAGCCGCGTCGAGAACGGCGCGCGCGAAACCCTTCAGGCCGACGGCGCCTATGCCCCGGCGCGCCGGGGCGACGGCGTGCTCCTGCTCGAAGACGTGAAGCTGCGCGGCGCGCCCCTCCTCAGGAATTCCGCCGCGGCGCTGTGGGACGTCGGCGACGGCGTCGCCTGCTTCGAGTTCACGAGCAAGATGAACGCGCTCGACCCTGACACGCTCGAGCTGCTGATGCGCGCGGTTCATGAAGTCGGGCGCCGTCACAGGGCGCTCGTCATTTATAACGAGGGCGAGAATTTCTCCGTCGGCGCCAATCTCGGCCTCGCGCTGTTCGCCGCCAACATCGCGATCTGGCCCGAGATCGAGATGCTCGTCGCGCAGGGCCAGACCGCCTATCGCATGCTGAAATACGCGCCCTTTCCGGTGGTCGGCGCGCCGTCCGGCATGGCGCTCGGCGGCGGCTGCGAGATCCTGCTTCACTGTGACGCCGTGCAGGCGCACGCCGAAACCTACATGGGCCTCGTCGAGGTCGGCGTCGGCCTCATTCCGGGCTGGGGCGGCTGCAAGGAGATGCTGGCGCGCTGGGCCGCGCACGGGCGCCTCCCCAAAGGCCCGATGCCGGCGGTCTCAACGGTTTTCGAGCTTGTCGGCACGGCGCGCGTCGCGAAATCCGCGGCCGAGGCGAAGGAGCTTCTCTACCTTCGCCCGGGAGACGGGATCACCATGAATCGCGACCGGCTGCTCGCCGACGCCAAGGCGAAGGCGCTGGCGCTGGCGCCGGGCTACGCGCCGCCGCCGGCGCCGGCGTTCGCCCTGCCGGGGCCAAGCGGCGCCTGCGCCCTGCGGCTCGCGGCCGGCGCGTTTCGTCTCGCCGGCAAGGCGAGCGCCCATGACATGACGGTGCTTTCGGCGCTCGGGAGGGTTCTTTCCGGCGGCGACGCCGACGCGCTTTCGCCGATCGGCGAGGACGCGCTCCTGAAGCTCGAGCGCGAGGCCTTCATGAGCCTCGTGCGCGACCGCGCGACGCTCGAGCGCGTCGAGCACATGCTGGAGACGGGCAAGCCATTGCGCAACTGAGTTTCGACGCGGCCGCCCGGGTCCGAAAGCTTGCGGCTTCCGGATGGGCGCCTTGAAGGATGACGCCGGTCATGATGAGCTACAAAGCCCCGCTGCGCGACATGCGCTTCGTCCTTTACGAGCTGATGGGCGCGGACGAGGTCGCCGCCCTGCCGGGCCATGAGGAGTTCTCGCGCGAGCTCATGGACCCGATCCTCGATGAGGCGGCGCGGCTCTGCGAGGACGTGCTCTTTCCCCTGAACCGTCCCGGCGACGAGGAGGGTTGCGCCTTTGAAAACGGCGTGGTGCGCACGCCGGAGGGCTTTCGCGAGGCCTATCGCCGCTATTGCGAGGGCGGCTGGTCCTCGCTCGCCTGCGATCCAGCCCACGGCGGGCTCGGCGCGCCGCATATGCTGAACGTCATGATCACCGAGATGATCTGCTCGGCCAATCTCGCCTTCAGCCTCTATCCGGGGCTCACGCATGGCGCCTATCTCTGCCTCGACGAGCATGGCTCCGACGCGCTGAAGGCGGAGTATCTGCCCAAAATGGCGTCGGGCGAATGGTCGGGCACCATGTGCCTCACCGAGCCGCAATGCGGCACGGACCTCGGCCTCGTGCGCACGCGCGCCGAGCCGCGCGCCGACGGCTCCTATGCGCTCTCCGGCTCGAAGATGTTCATTTCGGCGGGCGAGCACGACCTGTCCGACAACATCGTCCATCTCGTGCTGGCGCGCCTGCCCGGCGCGCCGAAGGGCGTCAAGGGCGTCAGCCTGTTCCTCGCGCCCAAATACCTGCCGCGCCAAGACGGCGCGCCCGGAGAGCGCAATGGCGTCTCCTGCGGCTCGATCGAGCACAAGATGGGCATCAGGGCCTCGGCCACCTGCGTGCTGAATTTCGACGGCGCGACGGCCTTTCTCGTCGGCGCGCCGCACAAGGGGCTGCGCGCCATGTTCTCGATGATGAACGCCGAGCGCCTCGCCGTCGGCGTGCAGGGGCTCGGCGTGGGAGAGGCGGCCTATCAGGGCGCCGCCGCCTACGCCCGCGAGCGGCTGCAGGGGCGCGCGCTGAAGGGCGCTAAATATCCCGAAAAGCCCGCCGACCCGATCCTCGTGCATCCGGACGTGCGGCGCATGCTCCTGACCCAGCGCGCCTATGTCGAAGGCTGCCGCGCGCTCGCCGCCTGGGCCGCCCGCAGCCTCGACCTCAGGCGCTCGCCCGACGCCGCGGCGCGGCGCGAGGCCGAGGATTTCGTCGCCCTCGTCACGCCGATCGTCAAGGCGCTCCTGACCGACCTCGGGACCGAGGCCGCCAATCTCGGCATGCAGATCATGGGCGGGCATGGCTACATCCGCGAGAACGGCATGGAGCAATACGCCCGTGACGCGCGCATCGCCCAGATCTATGAAGGCACCAACGGCGTTCAGGCGCTCGACCTCATCGGCCGCAAGACGGGCGCCCACGCGGGCCGCTATCTGCGCGCCTTCTTTCATCCGGTCTCGGCCTATGTCGAGGCGAAGTCGGGCGAGGCCGCGCTCGCCGAATTCGTCGAGCCGCTCGCAAAGGCCTTCGGCCGCCTGCAGCAGGCGACGGCCGAGACCGCGCGCGCGGCGCTGCGCGACCCGGACGAAGCGGGGGCGGCGGCGACCGACTATCTGCGCCTGTTCGGCCTCGTGGCGCTCGCCTATCTGTGGGCGCGCATGGCCGAAATCGCGCTTCAGAAACAGGGCGCGGGCGAGGACGACCGTTTCTATGCGGCCAAGATCGCCACGGCGCGCTTCTACATGCGGCGGCTGCTGCCGCAGACGAGCGGGCTCGCCGCCGCGATCAGGGCCGGCGCCGCGCCCGTCATGGCCTTCGACGATCTGGCCTTTTGAGCCTCAGCGCGCCGGGGCGGGGGCGGGGATGGAGGAAGGCGCGGGCGTCGCGTCGTGGCGCGGGCCATGGCCAAAGCACAAGAGGGCGCCGAGGACGAGCGCGGCGACCGTCGGCCCGGAGATCCAGAGGCGGCGCAGGCGCCGGCCCTGGAGGGGCGCGGCCCTGCGGGCGAGCCGCAGCGCCGGACCCTCAAGCGCGATCCACAGCCTTGCGGCGTCGCGATAGGCGCGCTCATGGTCTGGATCGGCGTCGAGCCAGGCGGCGAAGTTCCGCTCAAGCGACGGACTGGGCTTCGCGCCGGCGCGGCGCATGAGCCAGAGCGCGGCGGCGTCGCGCTGCGCGTCGTTCGGCCCGTCGCCGCCATGCGCCGTCATGAGTTTCGCCTTTCTGGGCCCGAGCCGCTTTTTACATCCATTCTAATAAACGAGCGAGGCCAAATTTTCCGCACATAAGGATGCGGAATTTTCCGGCCCGCCGTCGCATTTCGGCGCGGCGGCGCGGTTGAACGGGCGCGGCGGGCGGTCTAATCGAAGCCGATGCCGAAACTCTCCGTCGCCGTCGAACGCTTTCCCATCGCCGGCACTTTCGCCATCTCGCGCGGGGTCAAGACCGAAGCCGTCGTGATCGTCGCGACGCTCGAAGGCGAGGGCGCGCGCGGACGCGGCGAATGCGTCCCCTATGCGCGCTATGGCGAGAGCGTCGAACGCGCGCTGGCCGACGTCGAGACGGCGCGGGCGGCGCTCGAGGCCGGGGCCGGCCGCGACGCGCTGCAGGCGCTGCTCGCGCCAGGCGCCGCGCGCAACGCGCTCGACTGCGCCCTGTGGGATTTCGAGGCCAAACGCAGCGGGCGGCGCGTCCATGAGATCGCCGGCCTGCCGGCCCCGCGCGCGGTCTCGACCGCCTTCACCCTGTCGGTCGGGACGCCTGAAGACATGGCCACGGCGGCGCGAAGGGCTGCGGCGCGCCCCCTGCTCAAGGTCAAGCTCGCCGGCGAAGGCGACGAAGCGCGGCTTGCGGCCGTGCGCGCGGCGGCGCCCGCGGCGACGCTGATCGTCGACGCCAACGAAGCCTGGGCGCCGCACGACCTCGAGCGCCGGCTCGAGGCCTGCGCGCGGGCCGGCGTGGCGCTCGTCGAGCAGCCGCTGCCGGCCGGGCGCGACGAGGCGCTCGCCCGGATCGCACGGCCCGTGCCCGTCTGCGCCGATGAAAGCGTCCATGCGCGGGCGGGCCTCGCGGCGCTGCGCGAGCGCTATGACGCGGTCAACCTCAAGCTCGACAAGACCGGCGGCCTGACCGAGATGCTGGCCTGCGCGAGGGACGCGCGCGCGCTCGGCTTCGATCTTTTCGTCGGCTGCATGGTCGCCTCCTCGCTGGCCATGGCCCCGGCGCTGCTCGTCGCGGGGGAGGCCCGCTATGTCGACCTCGACGGGCCGCTGCTGCTGGCGCGCGACCGCCCCGAGGGGCTCGTCTACGAGGGTTCGCAGATCCTGCCGGCCCCGCCCGCGCTCTGGGGCTGAGCGGCGCGGGCCTGCGCGCCCGACGCCTTGCGTCACGCCGCCGCGCAAGTTGACTAAATCCTATCCGCTAATAACGCCCCGTTTCGGCGAGGGCGACGCAACGTCTTTCCAGCACTCTTCATGTCAAAGCCGGCGTTACGCTGCGTCATCTCGACGATATGACGCAGCGGAGCCGCCGGCGGAGACTGGAGAGCCGGCGGAATGTTTTGGATTTATCTCAAAATTGTTTGCGGTTTACGCGCGAATTCGCGGGGTCCGCGCCGGTTCGCTGCGTTAGGCGTCTTCTTCGCCGCAAGCCTGCTTGGCGCGGCCTGCGCGCCGGCGACGGCCGCGCCCTTCATCGCCGTCCGTCCGTTCACGGCGAAGCCCGGAGACGTGTTCAGCCTGCACGGATCGGGGTTTGGCGCGGCGCCGCGCATCTTCCTCAAGGCGCTGCGCGCGCAAAAGACCGTCGAACTCGCTGTCAAGAGCGCGGAGGACGGCACGGCGGTGACGCAGGTCCCGAGATCGCTCGTCCTCGACGTCTACGAGGTCACGGTCGCGAACGGCGGCGCGACGAGCGCCCCCGCGCGCCTCAACGCGCCGGAGGCGCATCATTTCGACATGCCCGACGCCGCGCCGGGGACGCGGCTGCGCGTGTTCGGCCGCAATCTCTACATCGGCCCGCTCGCGCCGGCCGCCGTGTTCGTCGACGCGGCGAGCGGGGCCGAGCTCAAGGGGGTCGTGACGACCTCGGGCTCGAGTCCCTATGCGCTCTTTGTCACGCCGCCGGCGGGCGTCGTCGCCGGCCGCAGCTACCGGGTCAAGGTGTTCAACGGCTATGTCTGGAGCGCCCCGAGCGCCGCGACGCTGCTCGGGCGCGACCGCGGCCCGGACCCTTTCGCCGTCGGCCTGCCCTGGGCCTTCGATTTCGCGGCCACGGCCGCCGACGGGCCGGGCTACAAGGCCGGCGCCGCGGGGGCGAAGAAGGCCGACCATCATGTCTTCAACGTCAAGACCGACGTCGCCCTGTCGGTCAGGGCGAAGGGCGACGGCAAGGCCAATGACGCGGCGGCGATCCAGAACGCGATCAACCTCGCGGCGGCCTACGGCGGCGTCGTCTATCTGCCGCCGGGCGTCTATGACATCGGCTCGGCCAGCATCGACCTCAAGCCGGGCGTGGTGCTGCGAGGCTACACTGCGGCGTCGTCGAAAATCGTCTACCGGGCGACGCGGCCGGGCTTCATCATCGAGCCGGGCTCCGCGCTGACGGGCTTCGTCGACCTCACGCTCCAGAATCAGGACGCGAGCGGAGCGACGAGCAATCTTTCAAGCTACGACCAGCCCTTCGGAAAGTTCATCATCCAGCGCGTGGTCTGGGATCTTGGCACGGGCGGCCCGATCTCCCTCAAGGGCGACCGCATCGCCATCCTGAACTCCACCTTCAGGCAAAGGGTCAATTATCTGACCGGCGATCCGGCGCAGCGCACCGGCGGGATCGGGCCGTTCAGGTTCGCCTCGGTCACCAATGTGGTCCTGCGGAACAACACGATCAGCTGGACCACCGACCAGATCTCCTTCAAGGACGTGACGGGCGCGCTCGTCGAAAACAACCGTTTCGTGCGCAGCGCCTCCGACGTCATCGTCGCCGGTCCGGGCCAGGCGAGCTGGTCATGGCCCTTTCCCTATCCGCCGCGTCCGGTCGCGATGGGCGAGAAGGTCTCGCGCGTCATGGGCCGCCAGCTCTCGACCAATTTCGTCGCCAATCTCGTCATCCAGAACAACGCCTTCTCGACCTCCGACGGGACCATCCTGTGGAACAACAATGACGGCGAAACCATCCTGAGCGAGGGCGGCGGCCCTTCGCCGCGCGAGGAGGCGGGGACCATCGCCTCGGTCTCGGGCGCGCAGCTTCTGGCGCGGCCCAAATGCCCGGGCTGCGGCTGGCGCGTCTATCCGGGCGCGCGGCTCTTCGTCGTCAGCGGCGCCGGCGCCGGCCAGCACAGGCGCGTCCTTTCCTGTGACGGAGACGCTTTCACGCTCGAATCGCCCTTCGACGTCGCGCCCGCGGCGGGCGACCGCTTCTCGGTCGCCGTGCCGTCGCTCGAAAACGCGATCATCCGCAACAACACCATGTCCGGCAATCCGTTCGGCGTGGCCATGTATCACGGCGCCCATCTCAACGTGTCGGTGGTCGCCAACCAGCTTGTCGACAATGGCGGGATTTATCTGTATCCGGCGCAGAAGGCGCCGAGCGGCGCGCCGCGCGAATTCAACGTGGCGCTCAACATCGAGATCAACAACAACGCGCTGCGCAACACGAAGGGGCTGTTCCCGTCCTATGTCACGGTCAATTTCGTGATGATCTCGGAGAACGACTTCTGGGGGCGAAGCCTTTACGCGATCGAGGCGCGCGCCAACCAGATCGTCGCACGCAAGGGCACGCTGGCGCTGTTTTCCGAAGAGGGCTTCAACCACATGACCGTCTACCAGAACGCGGGCGGCGGGCCGTTTCTCGGAGGCTCGCCGAGCGCGATGCGCGGCATGGTGTTTCAGGGCGACGTCTGCGTCAATTGCCCGGTCGCCTACCGCCTCAACACCGGCTCGGTCGACACGACGATCTGGAACGCCGTGACGAGCGCTTCGGCCGGCTCCGTCTCGACCTTCCTGAGCGACCTCGCGATCGTCCCGGCCGTCGGCAAGTCCAAGGGCACGGTCGTCGGCAAGGACTAGCCCCGCGAAAAGGGGGCGGGCGCGGCCCCGCCCCCGGAGCGTCGCCGGCCGGGCGGACAGGCCCGGCCGGCAAAAATCGTCAGATCGTCTGGTTGTAGGCGCCCACTTCCGGATTCTCGCGCAACACCCCGTCGATCGCGGCGAACATCTCGCGCATGCGCGCCTCGGAGACGGGGCTTTCGACCACGACCACGAGCTCGGGCTTGTTCGAGGAGGCGCGCACCAGCCCCCAGGTGCCGTCCTCGACCGTCACGCGCACGCCGTTGACGGTGACGAGGCTCTTGATCTTCTGGCCGGCGAAGGACGCGCCTCCGGCGTGCAGGGCGGAGAGCCGCGCCAGCACCTTGTCGGCGACGCCATATTTCTTCTCGTCGTCGCAATGCGGCGACATCGTCGGCGAGCCCCAGGTCTTGGGCAGCGCCGCGTAAAGATCGGCCATCGACTTGTCGGGATTGCGGTCGAGCATGTCGAGCACATGGATCGCCGTCAGAAGCCCGTCGTCATAGCCGCGCCCGACCGGCGCGTTGAAGAAGAAATGGCCGGATTTCTCGAAGCCCGCGAGCGCGCCAAGGTCCGAAACGCGGCGCTTGATGTAGGAATGCCCGGTCTTCCAGTAGTCCGCCTTCGCGCCGCGCGCCTGCAGCTCGGGATCGGCGGCGAACAGGCCGGTCGACTTCACGTCGACGACGAAGGTCGAATTGGGATAGAGCGCCGAGAGGTCGCGCGCCAGCATGACGCCGATCTTGTCGGCGAAGATCTCCTCGCCATGATTGTCGACGACGCCGCAGCGGTCGCCGTCGCCGTCAAAGCCAAGCCCGACGTCGGCGCCCGTCTCGCGCACCTTGTCGGCCATGGCGTGCAGCATTTCGAGGTCTTCGGGGTTCGGATTGTAGCGCGGGAAGGTGAAGTCGAGCTTCGTGTCGAGCGGAATCACTTCGCAGCCGAGCGCTTCGAGGATCTGCGGCGCGAAGGCGCCGGCGGTGCCGTTGCCGCAGGCCGCCACCACCTTGAGCTTGCGCCTGAGCTTCGGCCGGTTGGTCAGGTCGGCGGCGTAGACGGCGGGGAAATTCTCGACATAGCGGTAGGAGCCGCCCTCGGCGAAACGATAGGCGCCGGCGAGCACGATCTCCTTCAGCCGGCTCATTTCGTCGGGGCCGAAGGTGACGGGGCGTTGCGCGCCCATCTTGACGCCGGTCCAGCCATTGTCGTTGTGCGAGGCGGTGACCATCGCGACCGCCGGCGCGTCGAGCGCGAATTGCGCGAAATAGGCCATCGGCGAGAGCGCGAGGCCGATGTCGTGCACCTTGACGCCGGCGGCCATCAGGCCCGAGATCAGCGCGATCTTGATCGAGGCCGAATAGCCGCGAAAGTCGTGGCCGGTGACGATCTCGGGCTTCACGCCGGCCTCATGCAGGAAGGCGCCAAGCCCGAGGCCCAGCGCCTGCACGCCCATGAGGTTGATTTCCTTCTCGAACAGCCAGCGCGCGTCATATTCGCGGAAGCCCGTGGGCTTCACCATCGGCGTCGTTTCATAGGCGAGCGTGTTCGGAAAGAGCTGCGGCTGGGGCTTCGGGAACATGGACGCCTTCCAGGGTTGCGGACGCGCAAAGACGCCCGGCGCGGTGAGCTTGAGCCGCGCTTAGCACAAGTTTGGCGACGAATGAATGGCGCGCGCCGCGCCGGCCCGCCCGCCAGGGCGCGAAGCCGGCCTATTTCTGCCTGGCGATGATCTGGTCCTTGATCTTGTCATAGACCGCGCCGGGCAGAATCTTCTTCTGCACGAGCTCGTCCTTGCCCTTGTAGGGCCGGTTCTTGATGATGTCGCCGGCGCGCGCGAGGCCCACGCCCGGCAGGGCGCGCAGCTCGGCGTCGCTCGCCGAATTGATGTCGATGAGCTCGGTTCTGGCGTGCGGCGCGGCGGGCTTCGCCGCGGGGGCGGGCTTGGCGCCCGGCGCGGGCGCGGCGGAGGGCGCGGCCGTCTGCGCGGCGGCGGGCGCGAGCGCGCCGGCAAGGGGCAGGGCCAGCGCGCAGGAGAGGGCGAGCGCGAAGGGAAGGGCGCGAATCTGGGTCATGGCGAGGCTCCGGCGCAGGACGGCGCGGGCGCCAGAATGACAGTTCGGGCGCCGGCCACAACGCCCCGGCCGGCGTTCACGCGAAATATGATCCTGCGCGACGGGTCAGGCGATCTGCGCGGTCTGCGGGTGATGTTCGAGCGCCGCAAGGAAACGCTCGGCCTCGAGCGCGGCCATGCAGCCCATGCCCGCCGCCGTCACCGCCTGGCGATAGATGTCGTCGGTCACGTCGCCGGCGGCGAACACGCCCGGCACGTTGGTCGCGGTCGAATCCGGCGCGGTCCTGACATAGAAGTTGGGCTTGAGCTCGAGCTGGCCCCTGAACAGGTCGGAGGCCGGCTGGTGGCCGATCGCCACGAACAGCCCATGCGCGTCCACCTGGCGCAGCGCGCCGCTCGTCACGTCCTTCAGCGTGACATGGGTCACGCCGGGCGGCTCCTGCGTCCCGTGGATCTCCTCGACGGCGTGATTCCAGATCACCTCGACATTGGGGCGGGCGAAAAGGCGCTCCTGCAGGATGCGCTCGGCCCGGAAGGCGTCGCGCCGGTGCACGACCGTCACGCGGGCGGCGAGATGGCTGAGATAAAGCGCCTCCTCGACCGCGGAATTGCCGCCGCCGACGACGATCACGTCCCGGCCGCGATAGAAGAATCCGTCGCAGGTGGCGCAGGCCGAGACGCCATAGCCCTTGAACGCCGCCTCGGAGGGAAGGCCGAGCCATTTGGCCCTGGCGCCCGTGGCGACGATCAGCGCGTCGCAGGCGTAGGCCTGCCCGCTGTCGCCAAACAGGCGGAACGGGCGGCGCGAGAGATCGACCTGCGTGACATGGTCGGAAATCATGTGGGTTCCGACCTTCTCGGCCTGAAGCCGCATCTGCTCCATGAGCCAGGGGCCCTGGACCGGCTCGGCGAAGCCCGGGTAATTCTCGACGTCGGTCGTGATCATGAGCTGGCCGCCGGCTTCGAAGCCCGCGATCAGCACGGGTTCGAGCATGGCCCGCGCCGCATAGATGGCGGCGGTGTAGCCGGCGGGCCCCGACCCCAGAATGATGAGGCGGGGATGGCCGGTCGAGGGGGCGGGCGCGGAGGACGTCATCGGGCGGGTCTCAAGGGTCTCGCGGACGGAACGGGCCGCCCGCCGAATTTAGGCGCGGCGCAAGGCGGGGGCAACCTTTGCGCCGCGCCCGTGGCGGGGGCGCGTCAGCGCGGATTGGCGACGGGCTCGAGCCGCAGCGCGCCGACGCCGGCTGAGAGGTTCACGCCGGTCTCGACGCCGACGGCGAGCGGCTGCAGGCTGATCGAGCGGTTGTTGACGCCGACCAGCGCATTGGCCGAGAGGCCGCCGCCAAAGGCCGCGTTGCCGCCGGCGCCGACGAATTCGCCGGCGAGCGCGTAGGGCGGCACGTTGCGGCCGGCCGAAAGGGCGGCCCAGGCGAAGGTGCCGCCGGTGGTGAAGCCGATGTCGAGGCCGAAGCGGCGGATCGTGCCGACATAATGTTCGACCGGGCCGCGCCGCGGCTTGAAGACGCAGGACAGGGCGCGGCTCGAGGTCAGCACGAAGCCGAAGCCCGCCGAGACGTTGCAGGTCAGGACGCCGGCCTGGGTCCAGGCGGCCTGCGCCCCGCCGCCGCCGGCGAGGACGCCGAGCAGGCAGGCGCCGGCGAAGGCGGCGCGGTTGAAGGAAAGAAACTTGGCCATGACGACTCCTGAACGATCGGCGTTGACCTTCGCGCGCGTCCGGCCGAAGGTCGCCTCCCTTTCGCGGCGCAGGCGCGCGCGGGAATGAAGCGAGGCGATCTATAAGCATGAAGGGGCTGGCGCGCCAGTTCTCCGCCTTCCTCGGCGTCGGCGTGGCGGCGACGGCGCTGCATTACGCCGTGCTGATCTGTCTCGTCGAAATGTTCGGGGTCGCCGCGCCGCCGGCCGCGCTCGCCGGCGCGCTCGCGGGGGCGGTCCTGTCCTATGGCGAGAACCGCCGCCGCACTTTCAGCTCGACGCGCTCGCATCGCAGCGCCGGCCTGCGCTTCGGCCTCGTCGCGCTCGGCGCGGCGGGCCTCACTTATGCGCTGATGCGGCTGTTCGTCGATGGGCTCGGCGCGCCCTATATCCCGGCGCAGATGGTCGCAAGCGGGATCGTCACGATCTGGACCTTCGCGGCCCATCGGCTGTGGACGTTTCGGGAGCCGCCCCGCGCCGCTGGGTCGTAAGGCGTCCGCGCGGCAAGGCGTCCACGCGGGCGGGCGGCCGCCCGGCGAAGCGCCCCATGCCGCGCGGCCCCGGGGGCGGTCATGGCGCCTGACGCGCCTCGGGCGGGGCGCCGCCAGGCGCCGCGGCCGGCGCAGGGTCCGCGGCCGCGGGCGCGGCCGAGCGATATTCGATCGGCTGGGCCTGAAGCAGGGGCGGAACGTTGACGAGCGGGCCCGTGGCGAGGATCGGCCGCGCCGGCCCGACAGTGCGCACCTGCGCGAGAGCGGCCGCCGCGGATCCGGCGAACAGCGCGGCGACCCCCGCCGCTATGGCGAACTGCTTCATCCCCCCAACTCCAGCTCTGGGCCGGACTTCGCCCGGACAACCCTCTCCATAACGTGGACGTCCCCGCTTCGGTTCACGACGTCGTTAAAGAAAGCTTTATGGCGAGCCCGGCAATTGGCGAGCCCGGCATGTGGCGCGGCGCGGGCGTTTTCGCCGGGCGCGGGAGGCGGCGCCCGCGTCAGATCCCTGCGGGCAGGCGCCGGCTCATGCGCCAGGCGCGCGGCGACATGCCCGCCCATTGCCGGAAGGCGCGGGCGAAGGCTCCGACTCCACATGCAGCGCGAGGGCGATCTCGGTGATCGGCGGGCGGGCTGGGCCAGCATGCGGCGGGCGATCTCGAACAGGATCTCGTTGTGGATTTCCTGAAAGGTGACGCCTTCCGCCGCCAGCCGCCGGGTCAGGGTGCGGCGCCCGACGTTCAGCAGCGCGCACACGTCCTCATGGGCCATGGGACGCTTGATCAGCGCCGCGCGCAGCAGGCGCCGCACCTGCTCGGTCGCATTGCCGGCCTCCTCGGCCTCGAGCAGGTCGAGCTGCTCCTGCAGCATGTGGCGCAGCAGCGCGTCCGTCTTCGGAAGCTTGTGGTCGAGCCAGGAGGCGCGGAAGCGAAGCGCGCTCCGTTCCGCGTCGAATTTGACGGGCGCGCCGAAGAACTGGGCGTAGCGGGCGGGACTGGACGGCTTCGGCCGCGACAGCGACACGTCGACGAAGGAAAACTGCGGCCCGCACAGGCCCGCCATGATGTTGCGCCCGATGGCCAGCGCGCCGTCATAGATGAAGGGGCGCCCGGGGCCGTCGTAATGGGAGATCGAATAGCCGAGAAATGCGTCGACCCCGTCTACTTCGACAAAGGGAGAGGCGCCCCGGTCATGGTGATGCAGATAGCGCACGAGGTCGCCGAGCGCGGTGCGCACGTCTACCGCCTGTTGCAGCAGAAAACCGCTCAACCCGAGGGACGACGCGCCGGCGCGTTCGCCGATGAGCAGGCCGAAATCCTCGCGTCCCGTGGACCGGACGCCGAACGAAAGGATGTCGCCGAGCGAGTCGAAGGGGATGGCGTTGTCCGGGTGGTCGAACACGTCGCAGGGCAACGCCGCCTTGCGCAAGATGTCGTCGAGCGGCAGGCCGAACTGGCGCATCAGATCCGGCACGGCGCCGGCCACCGCGATCCGCACATGGCCGGGCGGCAGCAGGCGTCCGAGGCCCGCGCGATAGATCGGAATGACAGGCGCCTGCCCGTTGGCCTCCGGGACGTCGACTTCATGCGAAAGACTGGACATGGCGCGGGGGAAATGAACAGACGGCGAGAAGAAGCAAGGCTCAATCTGTCGTCTGGCGTCCTGATCTGTCAAGTCGATTCCGGCCGCCGCGGACCGCCGCGCGAAAAACGCGAAAGGCGGCGGCCGAAACACGGCCGCCGCCTTTGTCCATGCGCCCCGCGCGGCGCGGCAAACGCCGCCGTCCGGCTTACTTGGCGGTCTTCTCGACGGCCTGCATCACGGTCTCGGACCCATGCGAGCGGCAATATTCGGTCGCGACCTTGATGTTGCGGGCGAGATACCGCAGGTCGATCGTCGAGCGGTTCTCCTTGGCGCCGAAATAGCCCGCCATCCAGGCCGTGATGAAGGGCATGCGCTCTTCGGGCGATTCGACGAGCTGCTTGCAGGTGATGAGCGACATGTCGACCATCACCTGCGCCCGGGCGGCGGAAGCCGCGCCGAGCGTCATCATCGCGACGGCGGCGGCGATCTTGATTTTCATGGGAGCTTCTCCGGATTCGGCGCGGCGGGCCTTATTGCTTGGTGGCGGTGGCGCGCTGCAGGCCGTCCATCAGGGTTTCCTGCGGATAGGAGGCGCACCACTTCGTGACGTTTTGGACGTTGCGCGCGAAGGCCTCGAGATCGACGGTGGTCGAGCCGGTCTTCTGGTTGAACCAGCCGCTGAGCCAGCCGCTGGCCAGCGCCGCGTCGGCGGGCGTCATGGCGAGGAAGTCCTTGCAGGTGACGAGGCGCATGTCGATCATGACCTGCGCCTGCGCCGACGCGCAGACGAACGCGCCGGCGAGGCCGAGCGCGATGGCGAGTTTGCTCATTGTCTTTCCCTGGCGTTTCTTGAAACGGGCGGTCTTCTGGAACAGGCGTCGCCTGAAACGGCGAATCGCGACGCATGTCCCGGTTGGCGGCGGCCTGACGCCTCAAGGGGTCGCGTCCCCTTGCGAAAGCGCGGCCGGGTCAGCGGTCCCGCGGCGCGACGAGCGCGCGGCAGGCGGGGCTGATCTCGTTGCGATATTCAAACAGGCAGCCGCGGATCTCGTCGCGGTTTGGAATATACGCGGAACAATATTCGAAGGCGTCGCCCTCGCAGGCGGCCTGCTCTTCGGCCAGGGTGGCGGCTTGCGCGGAGGCCGCGCCGAGCATGGCGGAAAACAGCAGGGCTGCGGCGATCGACAGGCTTTTGGCGGGCATCGGTCTTACTCTCCTGGCGTAAACTGGGTCTGGCGCGCAAGAGCCGGCGCTCGACGTGCGCCCGCCCGATCCGGCGGCGGCGCCGACGAGGCCGACATAGACGCCGGTCCAGTTGTAGAAGGGCTATGCGCGCCCCGCGTCCGGCGGCGCCGGGAGGCGGTTCGCCCAACCGTGGCGGCCTGACTCTGCGCATAATCCAAACGGAGCGGGCGAACTTGACAGTTTTCACCTTGAATCTGACAGCCCGCGCTCATCGCGGCGCAGGCGCGAAGACGCCGGGCCGCTGTGTGTTTCCGGCAACAGGGGGGTGCGCGGCGGCCGTGGGCCTGACGCGGATCTAGGGCGCGGCGCGCGCCTCGCGCCTGAAAATCAGCATGATCTGCCGGCCGATGTCGGTCGGCGACAGGCGCCCCGGCCTGTACCAGACGCTCGCCGTGTTGATGAGGTTGAGCAGAAGGACGCGGTAGAGACTGCGGTCGAGCCGCCCGTCGAGCGGCAGGGCGTCGACGAGCCGGGTGAAGACGGTCTCGAATTCGTCGCGCCGCTCGACGAGCCGCGCCCGCACGTCGGGCGGCACGGCGCGCAGGTCGTTCATCAGCGGCGTCGTCACGGAATGGGGGTCGAGCTGGATCTCGATAAGCTGCGCGCAGGCGGCTTCGAGGCGGTCCCACGGGTCTTCGCGGCCGGCCACCGCCTCCTCGATCAGATCGGCCGCCCCCTGGAGGGCGAGCTCGTGGATTTCGAGGAACAGCGCGTCCTTCGACTTGAAATGATGATAGAGCGACCCGCTGAGCAGCCCCACCTGGTCGGCGATGTCGCGCATCGAGGCGCCCTGATAGCCGCGTTCGGCGAACAGGGCCGCGGCGGCCTCGACGATGTCGAGCCGCCGGTCGCCGCGCCGCTTCTTCAGAAGGGCGCGCATGGTCGCCGAGCGGGACGGCCTGGTCTCCGCCGTCGCCTTGGTCATGAACCTTCTCCAGCGCCTGTCCCGCGCCGTCCGCGAGGTTCCTTGCGCAGCAAAGGGCCTTGGCGGCGTCGCGTCAATAGATGGCGTCGGCCGAGCGGGCCTGCTGGCGCAGGAGGTATTTCTGCATCTTGCCCGTGGCCGTCTTGGGAATGGCGCAGAACACCACCTTCCTCGGGATCTTGAAGGCCGCGAGATGCTGGCGGCAGAAGGCGACGATCTCGGCTTCGGTCGCGGCCGCGCCCGGGCGCAGCTCGATGAAGGCGCAGGGGACCTCGCCCCATTTCGGGTCGGGCGTCGCGACGACGGCCGCCATCATCACGCTCGGATGCTGGCACAGCGCGTCCTCGACCTCGACCGAGGAGATGTTCTCGCCGCCCGAGATGATCACGTCCTTGGAGCGGTCCTTGATCACCACATAGCCGTCGGGGTCGCGCGCGGCGAGGTCGCCGGTGCGCAAATAGCCGCCCTCGAAGGCGCGCCGCGTCGCCTCGGGATTCTTCAGATAGCCCTTCATGGCGATGTTGCCGCGGAACATGATCTCGCCGATCGTCTCGCCGTCGGCCGGCGCGGGCTCGAGCGTCGTCGGGTCGAGCACGGCCATCTCCTGCTGCAGCGGATAGGCGACGCCCTGGCGGCGATTGAGATGGGCGCGCTCCTCGGTCGAGAGCTGCGCCCATTCGGGCTTCTGCGCGCAGATCGAGGCCGGCCCAAAGGTTTCGGTCAGGCCATAGACATGGGTCAGCGCCAGGCCGAGCCGCTCGGCGCCGGCGATGACCGCCTTCGGCGGCGGCGCGCCGGCGACCAGCCCTTCGACGCGCACCGGCCCGCCGGCGGCCTCGGCGTTCGCCACGAGCAAATTGTAGACGATCGGCGCGCCGCACATGTGGGTGACGCGATGGGCGCGGATCAGCTCGAAGATCTTCGCCGGGTCGACCTTGCGCAGGCACACGTTGAGGCCGCCGACCGCCGCCATGGCCCAGGGGAAGCACCAGCCGTTGCAATGGAACATCGGCAGCGTCCACAGATAGACGGCGCGCTGCGGCAGGCCCCAGGCGAGGATGTTGCTGACCGAGGCGAGATAGGCGCCGCGATGATGGTAGACGACGCCCTTGGGGTCGCCGGTGGTGCCGGAGGTGTAGTTGAGCGCGATCGCGCTCCATTCGTCGTCGGGCGGGCGGATCGCGAAGGCCGGGTCGCCGCCTTCGATGAAGGTCTCATATTCGATCGCGCCGATCAGGCGCCGGCGCGGCGCGGCGGCGTCGTCGACGTCGATCACATAGGGCGCGGGGCCATCGACGAGCGCGAGCGCCTTCTCCATCACGTCGGCGAATTCGGGGTCGACGAGCACGACCTTCGCGCCGGCGTGCGACAGCATGAAGGCGAGGCTTTCGGCGTCGAGCCGCGTGTTGAGCGTGTTGAGGACGGCGCCCGTCATGGGCGCCGCGAAATGGGCCTCATACATCGCCGGCACGTTCGGCAGCATGACCGAGACCGCGTCGCCGCAGCCGACGCCGAGCCGGGCCAGCGCCGAGGCGAAGCGCCGGCAGCGCGCGGCCGTCTCGCCCCATGTGAACCGCCGGTCCTCATAAACGACGCTCGGGCGCTCCGGCGCGACGCCGGCCGTGCGTTCGAGAAAGCTCAGGGGCGACAGCGGCACATAATTGGCGGCGTTCTTGTCGAGATGCGTCTCGAACGGATTGGCGCAGGCCTCCACGGCGGTTCTCCCTGAAAAATCGCTTTTGGTCTTATGGTCTTATCGGCTGCGCCGCGGCCGGCGGCGCGCGGGCTCAGGGGCGGTCAAGCGCCTTCGTGAGCTGCGGGGCGAGGTCGAACAGATCGCCGACGAGGCCGTAGTCGGCCGCCTGGAAAATCGGCGCCTCCTCGTCCTTGTTGATCGCGACGATGACCTTCGAGTCCTTCATGCCGGCAAGATGCTGGATCGCGCCCGAAATGCCGACGGCGACATAAAGCTCGGGCGCGACGATCTTGCCGGTCTGGCCGACCTGAAGGTCGTTTGGCGCATAGCCCGCGTCGACCGCGGCCCGGCTCGCGCCGACCGCGGCGCCGAGCGCGTCGGCGAGCGGCAGGATGATTTCGTCGAAGCTCTCCTGCGAGCCGAGCGCGCGGCCGCCCGAGACGACGACGCGGGCCGCGCCGAGTTCGGGGCGCTCGCTTTTCGACAGCGTCTCGCCCAGAAAGCGCGCGCGGAACGTTCCGGGCGCAGCCTCGACCGTCTCGATCGGCGCCGGCGCGGCGGCTTCGGGCGCGGGCGCGAAGGCCGAGGCGCGCAGCGTGGCGACGAGCTTCGGCTCGGCCGAGCGCACCACCTCGATCGCCGCGCCGGCGTAGATCGGGCGCTCGAACATGTCGGGCGCGAGGATCTTCGTCGCTTCGGAGACCTGCGCCACGTCGAGCAGCGCGGCGACGCGCGGCAGCGCGCTCTTGCCGAGGCTCGTCGCCGGCGCGACGATGGCGTCATAGGCGGGCGCGAGCGCAAGGATCAGCGCGGCGACCGGCTCCGACAGGCGATGCGCCAGCGCGGGGTCTTCGGCGAGCAGGATTTTGGCCGCGCCCGAGAGCCTGGCCGCGGCCTCCGCGGCCGGGCGGCAGGCCGCGCCGCAGACGAGGACATGAACCTCGCCGCCGAGCGCGCGCGCGCCGGCGAGCGCGCGGGCGGTCGCCTCGTTGAGGGCGGCGTCGTCATGGTCGGCGAGAAGAAGGGTCGTCATGCAAGTTTCTCCTGACGGCGGCGCGGGACCTAGAGGACGGCGGCTTCGGTCTTGAGCTTCTCGACAAGCTCCGCGATCGAGGCGAGCTTCACGCCCGGCTTGCGCGGAGCGGGCTCGCGCACCTTGAGCACTTCGAGGCGCGGCGTCGCGTCGACGCCGAGCTGCGCCGGGGTCGTGACGTCGAGCGGCTTCTTCTTGGCCTTCATGATGTTCGGCAGGGAGGGATAGCGCGGCTCGTTGAGGCGCAGGTCGGTCGTGACCACCGCCGGCAGCGTCAGGGCGAGGGTCTGCGTGCCGCCGTCGATCTCGCGCTCGACCTCGGCCGTTTCGCCGGCGAGCGTGATTCTGGCGGCGAAGGTCGCCTGCGGCCAGCCGAGCAGGGCGGCGAGCATCTGGCCGGTCTGGCCGCAATCGTCGTCGATCGCCTGCTTGCCGAGAATGACGAGGCCCGGCGCCTCGGCCGCGGCGACGGCGCGCAGCAGCTTGGCGACGGCGAGCGGCTCGACCGGGCCGTCATGCTCGACCAGAATGGCGCGGTCGGCGCCGCCGGCGAGCGCGGCGCGCAGCGTCTCCTGCGCTTTCGCCGGGCCGATCGAGACGGCGACGATCTCGCGCGCCTGGCCCGCCTCCTTGAGCCGCAGCGCGGCCTCGACGGCGATCTCGTCGAAGGGATTCATCGACATCTTGACGTTGGCGAGCTCGACGCCGGAGCCGTCCGGCCGGACCCGGACCTTCACATTGTAGTCGACGACGCGTTTGACGGGGACGAGGATCTTCATCGGGCGTGAACCTCAGGAAATTAAAGGGGGCGCGGTCAGAAGGCTTCGGCGTCGAGCGCGACGATCGAGGGCGCGCCGGCCTCGATCATGCGTCCGAGCCCCAGGGCCTCGGGCAGCATGCGCGCGAAATAGAAGCGCGCGAGCGCGAGCTTGCGCCGCGCGTGCGGCGAGGCGGCCTCGCCCTGCGCCAGCGCATGGGCCGCCATGCGCAGCCACATCCAGCCGAAGGCGACGAGGGCGAGCAGGCGCAGATAGTCGGTCGCCGCGGCGCCGGTCTCGGCCGGGCTCGCGCCGGCCGAAAAGCGCGCCGTCGGCTTGGCGAGGATCGCCAGCGCCTCGCGCAGGTCCCGCACGAAGCCTTCCGCCCCCGGCTGCGCCTCGGCCGAAGCGCAGCTCGCCTCGACCAGCGCGACAAAGCGGCGGATCGGGCGCCCGCCCGCCTGCGGCAGCTTGCGGCCGACGAGGTCGGCGGCCTGGATCCCGTTCGTGCCCTCATAGATCTGGGCGATGCGCGCGTCGCGCACGAACTGCTCCTGGCCCCATTCGCGGATATAGCCGTGGCCGCCGAGCACCTGCTGGCCGAGCGTCGTCGCGCGGAAGCCGAAATCGGTGAAGGCCGCCTTGACCACCGGAGTCATCAGCGCGACGAGCTCGCCCGCCGCCTCGCGCGCCGCGGGGTCGGGGTCGGCGGTCTCCCGGTCCATCTCGAGCGCGGTCCACAGCGCGAGCGCGCGCCCGGCCTCGACGAAGGCGGCCATTTCGAGCAGCATCTTGCGCACGTCGGGATGCGCGATGATCGGCGAGGGGCCGGCGCCGTCCGGGCCGCGGCCCTGCAGGCGCTCCCTGGCGTAGAGGGAGGCCGTCTGATAGGAGGCGTCGGCGAGGCCAAGGCCCTGCACGCCGACGAACAGCCGCTCGGCGTTCATCATGGTGAACATGGCGGCGAGGCCGCGATTGGGCTCGCCGACGAGCCATCCCGTCGCGCCGTCATAGTTCATGACGCAGGTCGGCTGGGCGTGAATGCCCATCTTGCGCTCGAGCGCGCCGACATGCACCGCGTTGCGGGCCCCGAGCGATCCGTCGGGCTTTGGCAGGAATTTCGGCGCGAGGAACAGGCTCAGTCCCTTGACCCCGGCGGGCGCGTCGGGCGCCCGCGCGAGCACCAGATGCACGACGTTCTCGGCGAGGTCATGGTCGCCCGACGAGATGAAGATCTTGCTTCCGGTGATCTTGTAGGAGCCGTCGGGCTGCGGCTCGGCGCGGGTCTTGAGCAGGCCGAGGTCGCTGCCGGCCTGGGCTTCGGTCAGGTCCATGGCGCCGGTCCAGACGCCCTCGACGAGTTTTGGCAGATAGGCCGCCTTGAGCGCGTCGGAGCCATGGCGCTCGAGCGCCTCGGCCGCGCCGCGGGTCAGGCCGCCGAACAGGCCGAAGGAGAGATTGGCGGCCGACAGCATCTCGTCGACGAGGATCTGCAGGCTGCGCGGCAGGCCCTGCCCGCCATGGTCGGGCGAGGCCGAAAGGCCCGGCCAGCCGGCCGCGACGAAGGCCGCGTAGGCCTCGGGAAAGCCTTTGGGGGTGGTGACGGCGCCGTTCTCGAGCCGGCAGCCTTCCGCGTCGCCCGAGGCGTTGAGCGGGCGCGCGACCTCGGCGCAGAATTTGCCGGCCTCCTCGAGAATCTGCCGGGCGAGCGCGGCGTCGACGCCGCTGAAGGCGGGCAGCGCGGCCCATGCCGCCTCGGCCGCAAAAATCTCGTCGATGAGATAGGTCATGTCCGCGACGGGCGGCGCATAGGCGGCCATGGGCGTTCCTTCCGATGTTGGCTTCGTTCGCCGATTCTGGTCCCGCCCGACTTTCGTCCCGCGGCGGGGCGCGGCCAGGCGCAGCGCCGGTCCGTCGAAGGGCGACGCCGCTCGGGCGGTCGTTTGTTTTAACCAAGCGACTGTTTGATAACGTAGTGCGCAAGCACGGTCAATGGCTTGCGTCTAGTTCTCTGGTCGCAGACGGGGGCGGCGTCCGCGCCACCGGCGCTTTGCAAAGTCGCGTCCCATATTTTATGGATTGAATATGTTGAGGACTGAGCCGGCGTCCCGGACTTTGGGCGAGCGTTGGGAGAGGCCATGAAGGCTGAGGGGGGGCGCCCCTCGCCCCTGCCCGAAGAAACGGCGCATGCGGCGGGGTTCAGGCAGGCGCGGCGCGCACGGCGCAGCGAGCTCGTCGAGGATTATGTCGAACTCATCGCCGATCTCGTCGCCGGCGTCGGCGAGGCGCGGCAGGTCGACATCGCCGCCCGCCTCGGCGTGGCGCAGCCGACCGTCGCGAAAATGCTCGTTCGCCTGCAGCACGACGGCTACATCAGGCGCGAGCCCTATCGCGGCGCCTTCCTGACGCCGAAGGGCGAGGCCCTCGCCACCCGAAGCCGGCTGCGCCATGCGCTCGTCGAGCGCCTGCTGATCCGTCTCGGCGTGAACCCGCAGACCGCGCGCCGCGACGCCGAAGGCATGGAGCATTACGTGAGCCCCGAGACGCTCGACGCGTTCCGCGCCTTCCTCGGCGAGCCCGACGGCTGAGGCGCGTCGGCGACGCCGGTTCTTCAGACCGGGCCCGCTTGTGGGAGGGCGGACGGCGCAGGAGACGGCGCAGGAGACGTTGCAGGAGAAGACGCCGATGAAGACCGCCATCTTCAGATCCGCCCGCGCCGTGCTCGCCTGCGCCGGTCTCGTTCTTGGCGCAGCCTCGCCGCTCGCGGGTTGCGCCGCGAGCTATCATCCCTATGGCTGGCCGGCGGGCGCTCCCGCCGGGCCGTCGCTGGCGCCGCAGCCGGCGCGCTGAGGCGGCCGGCGCTCTCGGCGCGACGGCGACGGCGGCGGGTTTTTCGCCGCTTCGCCCGACGCCCGGGACGCGGCCGGGCGCGCGCGGAAAGAGGCGGCGGGCGGCCTCTTGGCGGCGCGCCCCGACCGGCGTAACGTCCGGCGCCTGTCTCGCCAGCGCCCCGCCGGCTTTCGCGGAAACCGACATGCTCCGGCCAAACACCGCCCGCATCGACGCCCCGCGCCCGCCCGCACGGCGGCGATGACGCTGCCCGGCGCGCGCGAATGGATCTTCGCGCTGAAAACCCTCGCGGCCGGCCTCGCCGCGCTCTATGTCTCGATGTGGGCGGGGCTCGAGCGCCCTTACTGGGCGCTCGCCACCGTCTATATCTCGAGCGGCGCGCTCGCCGGGGCGACGCGCTCCAAGGCCGTCTACCGCTTCATCGGCACGCTCGTCGGCGCGGCGGCGGCGGTGGCGCTGACGCCGGCGCTCGTCAACGCGCCCGAGCTGCTCTCGCTCGCCATCGGGCTGTGGGTCGCGCTCTGCCTCTATCTCTCCATGCTCGACCGGTCGGCGCGGGCCTATGCGCCGATGCTCGCCGGCTACACCGTGGCGCTCATCGGCTTTCCCGCGGTCGACACGCCCGGCGCGATCTTCGACGTCGCCGTCTCCCGCGCCGAAGAAATTGGCGTCGGCGTGCTCTGCGCGGCGCTGGCCTCGGGCACGATCCTGCCGCAATCGGCAGTCCCGGCGGTCGTCGCGCGCGTCGAGGACTGGATCGGACGGGCGCGGCGCTGGGCGCTCGACGCGCTGCGGCGCGCGCCGACCCCGCTCGACGACGAGGCCGAGCGGCTGCGCCTTGCGGCCGACGCCATCGCGCTCGACGCCTTCGCCGCGCCGCTGCGCCATGAGCCCTGGGGCGGGCGCGGCCTCGCCCGGGCGCTCGCCGCGCTGCGCCAGCACATGCTGATGTTCCTGCCCATCGCCGCCTCGATCTCCGACCGCGCGGAGGCGCTGTCGCGCGCCGGCGCGCTCGGGAACGCCGGCCCGGCCATGAGCGAGATGTCGGACTGGCTGGCGTCCGGATCGACCGCCGAGGCGCATGCGCGCGCCCTGCGCGACAAGCTCGGCGCGCTCGCGCCGCGGTTCGGCGCGCCGGGCCATGCGCCGCCGGACTGGCGCGACCTGATGCGGGCGGGGCTCGTCCAGCGGCTTCAGAACTTCATCGACCTGCGCCAGGATTCGCGCCGGCTGCTGCGCCAGATCGCCGCCCATGCGCCGGACGCGCCGGCGGGCCTCGCCTTCTCCTATACGGCGAGGGCGCGCGCCGTTCGGCACCGCGACCATGGCATGGCGCTGCTCTCGGGCCTCAGCGCCTCGTTCGCCGTCGGCCTGGGCGCGCCCATGTTGCGCGCTTCGCTCGTCGCCGTCCTGATCTCCTGCGCGGTGTGGATCGCGCTCGCCTGGCCCGGCGGGTCGGCCACGCCCATGTTCGCGGCCGTCGCCTCATGCCTGTTCGCGGCGCAGGACGATCCGGCGCCGACCATCCTCGGCTTCGCCGGCGCCTCGCTCATCGGCGTCGTCGGCGCGGGCGTCGTCCTGTTCGGACTTCTGCCCCATGCGACCAATTTCGAGATGGTGGCGCTTGCGCTCGCGCCGGGCCTCCTCGCCAGCGGGCTCCTGCTGGCCTTGCCGCGCACGGCGGCGATCGGCGCCGGCGCGAGCGTGACGGGGACGAGCGCGCTCGCCATCCAGAACGCCTATGGGGCCGAGCTTCCGGACTTCGTCCAGTCGAGCGTGGCGCTCATCGCCGGCGCCTGGATCGCCGCCTTCGCGACCAGCCTCGTGCGGTCGGTCGGCGCGGGCTTTTCCGCCGAACGCCTGCGCCGCGTCAACCGCCGCAGCCTCGTCGCGGCGGCGCAGGGGCGCGGCGGCGAGAGCGGGCTCGAACTTGCGGCCCTCATGCTCGACCGCCTGGGGCTGCTCGCGCCGCGCCTCGCCGCCCTGCCGCGCGAGGACGTCGCGGGCGCCGGCGAACTGCTCAAGGAGGTGCGCGTCGGCATCAACGTCGTGGAGCTGCGCCGTGTGCGCCGCCAGCTTCCGGCGCGGGGGCGCGAGGCCGTCAACGCCGCGCTCGCCGGCGTCGCGCGTCATTTCCGCGGGCGCGACGACGCCGCCCCGCCCGAGCTTCTGGGGCGCATCGACGCCGCGCTCGACGCGGTCGCGCCCGGCGCCGGGAGCGCGGCCGCGGACGCGGCGCTCCTTGGCCTCGCCGGCCTGCGCCTCGCGCTGTTTCCAGACGCGCCGGACTGGCGCGTGTCCGAAGGGGGCGCGGCGTGAGCGAGGACCTGAACGTCTATGGCGTGTTCGTCCCCGCGCTGGCGCTGTGGATGCTGCTCGCCTTTCTCGCGAGCGCGCTCGTCAAGGCGGGGCTCGCCCGCCTCGGCTTCTATCGCTTCGTGTGGCGCCGGCCCCTGTTCGATCTCTCGCTTTACGTCCTCATTCTCGCGGCCGTGGTCTTTCTTGCGCGCAGGGTCTCCTCATGAACGCCGCCGTCGGCTCTTTTCTGCTTCGTTTCGCGGTCACCGCCGCAGCCGTCGCCGTGGCCGGCGTCGCGGGCGTCGCGCTGTGGGGCTATTACGTCGAGGCGCCCTGGACGCGCGACGGACGGGTCCGCGCCGACGTCGTGGCCGTCGCGCCCGACGTCTCCGGCCTCGTCTCCGAGGTGCTCGTCTCCGACAATCAGGGCGTCAGGCGCGGCGACGTGCTGTTTCGCATCGATCCCGAGCGCTTCGGCCTCGCGCTGCGTCAGGCGGAGGCGGAGTTCGCCGGGCGGCAGGCGTCCTATGAGCAGGCGGCGGCCGACTATGACCGCTACGCCAAGCTCTCCGACGCCGCCGTCACGCAGCAGAAGCTCGAGGCGGCGCGGGCGTCGAAGCTCACGGCGCAGGCCGCGCTCGACCGCGCGGCGGCCGACAGAGACCTGGCGAAGCTCAATCTCGAACGCGCCAGCGTGCGCGCGCCGGTCAACGGCCATGTCGCCAACATGGGCCTCCTGCCCGGCGCCTATGTCGCGGCCGGCCATGGCGTGTTCGCGCTGATCGACGCCGACAGCCTGCGCGTCGAAGGCTATTTCGAGGAGACCAAGCTCGCGCGCATCCATGTCGGCGACCGCGTCGAGGTGCGGCTGATGGGCGACGACGCCGTGCTGACCGGCCGCGTCGAAAGCGTCGCCGGCGGCGTCGAGGACCGCGAGCGTTCGGCCGGCGCCAATCTCCTCGCCAACGTCAACCCGACCTTCGCCTGGGTGCGGCTCGCCCAGCGCGTGCCGGTGCGCGTCGCGCTCGACGCGGACGCCGACCGCGCCAAGCTCGTCGTCGGGCGCACGGCGACCGTCTCGGTGCTCGGGCCGGCGAAGGCCGCCGCGCCGCCGCGCTGAGGCCGGCGCTCGGGCCTGCGTGTCGCGATTACGCCTCGGGATGGAGAAAGGCGTGCACGGCGTGGATCGCCGCCGCGCCTTCGCCGACCGCCGAGGCGACGCGCTTGGTCGAGCCCGAGCGCACGTCGCCGACCGCGAAGACGCCGGGGCGCGAGGCGGCGTAGGGCGCGTCGGTCGCGCCGCATCGCGCCTGCGCGCCGGTCAGGACGAAGCCCTTGTCGTCGAGCGCGAGGCAGCCGCCGAGCCAGTCCGTGTTCGGCTCCGCGCCGATCATGACGAACAGCGCGCCGATCTCGCGCGTCTCCATCGCGCCCGTCGACCGGTTCGCCCAGGTCGCCGCGCGCAGGCGCTCGTCGCCATGCAGGGCGACGATCTCGCTATGCGCATGGAGCGTGACGCGGGGCGAGGCGGCGATGCGGCGCACAAGATAGTCCGACATGGTGGCGGCGAGGTCGGGGCGGCGCACGACGATATGCACGTGGCGGGCGACGCCCGAAAGGAACATCGCCGCCTGTCCCGCCGAATTGCCGCCGCCGACGACGACGGCCTCGAGCCCGGCGCACAGCTGGCCCTCCATCGGCGTCGCCGCATATTCGACGCCGGCGCCCTCGAATTTTTCATAATTCTCGAGGTCGAGCCGGCGGTAGCGCGCCCCGGTCGCGACCACGACCGCGCGGGCGCGCACGTTTTCGCCGCTCTCGAGGGCGAGCGCGAAGGGCGCGCCCGAACAGTCGAGCCCGCCGACGCCGCGCGCCACCGCAAGATGCGCGCCGAATTTCTGCGCCTGGATCTGCGCCCGACCGGCGAGCGCCTGGCCCGAGACGCCGGTCGGGAAGCCGAGATAGTTCTCGATGCGCGAGGACGTGCCGGCCTGGCCGCCCGGCGCGAGGGTTTCGAGCACGATCGTCTTCAGCCCCTCGGAGGCGGCGTAGACGGCGGCGGCGAGGCCGGCCGGCCCCGCGCCGACGACGGCGACGTCATAGACGGCGTGCGGATCGAGCGGCTCGGTGAGGCCGAGGCTGTCGGCGAGCGCCGCGGTCGTGGGATTGGCGAGCGTGACGCCTGCGGGCGCGACCACCGCCGGCAGCGCGTCGGCTTTAAAGCCGAGCCGCGCCGCGAGCGCCGCGCCGTCGGGCGCCTCGACGTCGAGCGCCTGGAACGGATAGGCGTTGCGGGTGAGGAAGCGTTGCAGGCGGATCATGTCGGCGCTGTCGCGCCGGCCGACGAGGGTCACGCCGCCCGCGCCGCGGCGGATGAAGCCCACGCGGCGCAGGATGAAAGCGCGCAGAAGCGTTTCGGCGAGCTCCGCCTCGCACGCGAGAAGCCGCCTGAAGTCGGCGCTGCGCACCCGCACGAGCTTCGCGCCGGCGCCGGCCCGCGCGGCGGCGATCATCGCGCGGTCGTTGAGGAGGTTGAGTTCGCCGGTGAACTGCCCGGGCCCGAAGGCCACGAACGGCGTCTCCCCGCCGCACAGGTCGCTGACCAGAATTTCCACCTCGCCGTCGAGCACGAGGAAGAAATCGACGTTGCGGTCGCCGCGCCTGAACAGCCAGCCCGACGTGTCGAAGCTTTCGACCACGCCATAGGGAACGATGCGCGCCACGTCGTCAGGCGTGAGAATCGGATAGGTCTGCGCCTTGCGCGCGGCGGGGTCGGCGGGGTCGAGGACGGGTTCATGCGTCATTGGGCGCTCCTTGGGCATCGATCTCGCCGGCGTCGCGGCGCGCCGCCGGCGTCATTTTCGCACGCCCCGCGCGGCCGTGGAAGGCGTCAGTCCGCGAAGTCGCCGGGGCCTTCGGGGCGGGCCGAGGAGGCGCCGAGGCCTTCGCGGCCGCGCGTGCCCGACCGGTCGTAGCTGGCATGGTCGGCGTGCTCATTGTTGACGGCGTGCGTCGACATCGTCTGCATCTTGCTTTCGGTCATGTAGTCCTGGGCGAAGGCGACCGTCGCCGAGAAGGACAGGATCGCGAAGGTCGAGGCGGCGGCGAAACGGACAAGACGGGCGTTGGCGGACATGAGATTTCCCCTTTGCTCCGGCGCCGCCGGAGTGCCGGGCGGCGCGTGTTGCGATGGGGTTAGAAAGCCACAGGCGCGGCCTGCGCGAAATTATACATGGGTATGCCGCGCTGATACTTTAGACGCCTTCGTCCGCGAGCGCCGCGCGCAGCGCCTTCGCCCGCCTGTTGAGCGCGCCGAGTTCGGCGGCCGACATTCCCGAGCGCGCGAGCAGCGTTTCGCCGAGGCGGCCGCAGCGCTCGCGCATGGCGCGCCCGCGCGCGGTGAGCCTGATCTTCACCTCGCGCTCGTCGTCGGGGTTGCGCGCGCGCGCGACGAGGCCCGACGCCTCGAGCCGCTTCAACAGCGGCGTCACCGTGCTCGACTCAAGAAACAGGCGCCGCGCGATCGCCCCGACGGCGCGTCCGTCCTGCTCCCACAGCGCGTGCAGGACAAGATATTGCGGGTAGGTCAGCCCGAAACGGTCGAGCAGCGGCTTGTAGACGCGGGTGACCGCCATGCTCGCCGCATAGAGCGAGAAGCACAGCTGGCTGTCGAGAGGTGGGGCGGCGGGCACGGCGAAGGCTCCTGTTCGCGCAGGTCGATATCATGAAAAAGAATATCGCGATAATCAATCCTGCGGACAGGACGCCGTCGCGGGAACGCGAAGATATATGTCGCGATAATCAATATCGCGAACACTCACATGCGACGGACCGCAGGCGTCATTTCGCAGACGTCAGCCCGAAGATTTCATGGAGACGCAACGCGCTCGACGTCTGGCTGGCGCGGACGAGGGCGCCCGAAACATGGATGGCGTCGCAGCCGCGCGCTTCGAGCGTTCTCGCGAAAGCGATCACGCCCTTGACGGGCGAGCCGCCTTCGACCCGGTCGGTCACGGACACGCGCACGGTCACGGAACGCCGGCCGGAAAGGCGGCGCGCACGGCGTCGTAGAGTTCGAGCGGACAGCGCAGGCGGCTTTCGAACGTCAGCCTTCCGATGCAAAAAGGCTCAAACAGCTTGGGTCCCGCCGGGCCCTCGCGCGGTTTTGCGACGCGTCATGGCCGGCAGGCCAGTTCGTCGACCGTCGCCTGCGAAACATAATGCGGCCCGTCGAACAGAAACAGGCTGTGGCCCTGCAGCGCGGCGATCTGCGTCTTGAGCTCCTGCGGGGTCGCGGCGCGAAAGCCCCCGCCGGCCTTCGGCCTGAACGCCTCGACGACGACGGCGAGGCGGGACGGCCCGAGCCGCTTCGAGAGCGTCGCGGCGTATTCGGCGGCGACGGAGGGGTCGCGTCCATGCGCGCCGACGCCGTCCTGGAAGAAGACGCCGACGTCGTGCGGCAGCCAGCGTTCGAGCCAGTCGGCGAGCTTTTCGGGCCCCATGGCGCTCGAATCATAGACGCTGATCCAGAGCGGGCGCGGCAGCGAGGCGAGCAGGGGGCCGAGATCCTTCGCCCTGGTCCAGCTCGGATCGACCTCGACCGGAAAATAATAGCCCTCGACCGCAAGCGGGGTCGGCAGCGTGGCGAGGCGCGCCGACAGCGCGACGAGCTTGGCGACGTTCGCGCGCGCCACAGGCTCCGAATAGGCGCCGGCGAGGCCGAGAATCACTTTGCGCGCCCAGGGCTCCGAGGCGATCCGCCGCCAGTCCGGCTTCTTGGCGAAGCCCGGCAGGCCGGAGCCCGGCGTGAGCGCCATGCCGTCGACGACGGTCCATTGCACGAGCAGGGTGTCGGCCCCAAGGCGGTGCCAGTCGCCCGTCGGGTTGATCGTGGCGTTGTCAGGCTGCCAGACGACGCCGCGAACGCAGCTCTGCTTCGCCGCCGCCCGGGCGGTCGTCGCGACGCCGGCGGCGAAGCAGGCGGCGACGCCGAGCGCGCGGGCCGTCGCGCAGAAAAGCCGTTTCGCGCTCACTCTGAACTCCTGCTTGATCGGCCGGCCGCGCCGCCAGCGCCCGCGTCGCCACTGTGGCGCGGATTTGTGTGAGACGGCGTTAAGCCTGTCCGTAAAATAGGCCCATGCCCGTCGCACGTCAGCCCGTCGCACGTCAGCCCGTCGCACGTCCGCGTGTCGCGCCTCGCCGGAGGGTCGAAGGGAGACGCCGCGAAAGCGTCTTGAGCGTTTCCATGACGCGCCTCGGACATGTCGCGCGGCGCCGGCGCGGCGCAGGACGCCGAACCTTCGGCGCGCCGCCTAATAGGAGAAGCTCAGTTGCGCGAAGACGCCGCGCGCGCGTTCCCCTCCGGCGAGGGGAACGCGATATTGCACGCTCGCCTCGACGAAGGAGCGCGGCGCATGAAGCTCGTCGCCGCGAAACCACAGCCGCGCGGCGAAGCCCGGGCCCGCGCCGATCGCGAGGGGCACGCTGTAGACGTTGTCGTAGCCGCCGCCAAGGACCATGTAGGGCGTCAATACGAGGCCGTCGGCGATCCCGTCGACGCGAAAGCTCTGGCCGATCCGCCCCTCGGCGTTGAGGATCGTCTCCTCGCTCTCGAAATAATGCACGGCCTCGGCGCTGACGTTCCACATCAGCCAGTCCGGGCGGTCGACGCGCAGGTCGAGCCCCTCGCCCTGCGAGAAGGCGGCGCGCAGCATCCAGTTCGAGGCGGCGGCCGAGCCGAGCCCGAACACGCGCGCCGCCTCGAACACGAGATTATAGTCGCCAAACGGCTTCCAGCGCGCGCCAAGCGAGGTCTGGTTGGTTTTCCAGCCGGTCGGGCCGTTGTTCTCGTCATAGACGGTCTGGAACGCGCGCGCGAAAATCTCGAAGGTCGAGCGGTCGCGGTAGCCGATCACGGGCGGGCGCCAGTAGATCTCCGCGCCGATCTGGCCGATGGCGCCGGCGGAGGTCACGGGCGCGAGCGCCGAGCCCGGCGTGACGCCGACCTTGCCATAGGCGGCCATGGCGTTGACGCCCCAGGCGCGGTCGAGATCGGCGATCTGGCGCCTGATCTGGAAGATCTCCTGCGCCCCGGCCTGACGGCCGCCGGCGCGCGCGTCCTCGACGCCGGCCGAAAAGAACGACACGGCGGCCTCATTGTCATAGGCCCGCATCGCGGCGTAGCCGGCGTCGAGAAAGGCGCGGCCCCCGAGTTCGCCCCGCGCGCGCGCCGCCTCGAAAGCCTGCGTGGCGCGGAGATTGTCGCCGGCGGCCGCGGCGAGATAGGCGAGATCGACGTTTGACAAATTCTTGAACGCGCCCTGCGCCTCGGCCGCCTCGAACAGCGCGCGCGCCTCGCTTTGGCGCCCGAGCGCGGCGAGGACGCCGACGCGCCCGCGCAGCGCGGCGAGGCGCTCGTCGGGCGTCCGCGCCGCGGCTTCGGCCTGAACGAAGGCCGCGAGCGCCTCCTCGTCGCGGCCGAGCGCCTTCAGCGCGCGGCGCGCGCGAGCAGGGTCTGCGGCGTCCCGGGCAGGGGCGCGAGCGTTTCGAGCGCGGCCCCCGGCCGTCCGGCTGCGGTCTGCGCGCCGGCGAGCGCGATCGTCCAGCCGCGCCGCTCGGCCGCTGCGCCGGAGCCCGACGCGAGGGCCGCCGAAAAATCCTGCGCCGCCCCGGCGGGCCGGCCGAGGCGCTGGCGGACATAGCCCCGCGCGGCGAGGATCTGCGCGTCCTGGCCGAGCGCCCGGAGCGCCGCGTCGGCGGCCGATTCGGCGCCGGCGAGATCGCCGCCGGCGGCGAGGGCGTCGACGAGCAGGGCGCGATAGGCGCGGTTTTGCGGATCAAGCCGGACCGCCGCGGCGCCGTCGCGGGCGGCGGCGCGGTAGGCGCGCGCGCGAAAGGCGCGATAGCCGGCCTCGGCCGCGCGATAGGCCGGGGAGGGCGGCGGCGCCGCGGCGGGCGGGCCGCGCCGCAGCGCCGCCTCGGCCCTGGCGAGCAGCGCCCTGTAGGCGGAATTGTCCGGGTCGAGGCTGACGGCCAGGGCGGCGTTCGTCTTGGCGGCGGCGTAGTCGCGGCGCGAGAAGGCGTCATAGGCCGCGGCCGCGGCCTTGTAGGACGGCAGGTCGGTCGCCGGCGTCGCCGCGTCGATCGCGGCCTTCATGTCGTCGCGCAGCGTCGAATAGGCCTGCGGGTCGAGCCGCGCCGCCTCCGCGGCGGCGGCGCGCGCGGCGTCATAGTCGCCCCGCGCAAAGGCGATGTCGGCCGCCCGCGCGGCGTCCGCCGCCGAGGCGAAGGAGGTCGGCGCCGCCGCGCGCGGGACGACGGCGGGCGCGGGCTTGAGCCTGCGCCGCGCCTGCGCCAGAACCCCGAGCAGCACGGCGTTGCGGTCGCCCGCCGCGACGAAGCCCGCGCCGGCCTCGACGGCCTCGCCATAGCGGCCGGCGCGTTCGAGCGCCTGCACGAGCAGGACGCGAAGCTGGACCGCGTCGGGGCGCTGGCGCAGCGCCTCGCGCGCGCTCGCCGCCGCGGCGTCATAGTCGCCGCGGCTCATCGCCGCCTGCGCGTCGCGCGCGTGGAAATAGGCGGGCCCGCTCAGCGGCAGCTGCAGCGCGTCGTCGTCCTGCTGCGCCAGCGCGAAAGGGGCCGGCGCGAGCAGCGCGCAGCCGCACCACAGCGCGAAGGACAGGCGCCGGCGCCGGCTCATGACGCGTCGCCCGTCGCGCGCGTCTCGCGCAGCAGGTCGCGCGCGCGCTCGAGCGCGTCGCGGCCGGGCAGGCCGCGGGCGAAGAGAAAGGCGCCGACAGGGCCGTCGCGCGCGGGGTCATAGGCGGCGAACGCCTCGTCGAGCGCCGCGCGTGCGACGAGGCCATGGCTGATCAGCACGTCGCCGGCATGGATGTCATGGGCGAAGCCGATGTCGGCGAAGGCGCCGGCGTCGCCTTCGAGCCGGCGCAGCGCGGCCAGAAGCTCGCTCTCGCGCACGACGTGAAGCGGGCGTTCGCTCCCGAGCGCGGCGCGGATCTCGTCGAGCGTCCCGGCCACGGGCGGAAGCGCCGTCGCGAGGCGGGGCGCGTCGTCGCCGGGCCGCCTGAAGGGGGCGACGCCCCAGCGCCGCCAGTCGCGCGGCGGCGCGAGGTCGAGCGCGGCGCCGACCTCCTCCGAGGTCAGTTCGGCGCGCGGCAGGCCAAGGGCCGCGGCGACCGCTTCGGCGATCGTCTCCTCGTCGAGGCCGTGATGCGGCGGCTCCGTCTCGCCAAGCGAGTCGGTGGTGGGAAAGTCGTGCATCGTCTTGTCCCAGCCGATCGGCGTGCCGAACAGGACATTGGCCAGAAACAGCCTCCAGGCCCTGAGCGTGGCGGCGAAATTGACGAAATTGGCGATGAAGATGCGGGGAATGGACAGCAGCCCGTGCCGGCGGCCGTAGAGCTTGCGGGTGAAATGATAGCGCTGGATCGCGCGCAGGCCGAGAAAGGCGCCGTCGGCCGCAAGGATCGCGCCGAACCACGGATGCGTGACGAAGATCGAGGGGAAGCGCTCCGGCCACAGGCCGGCCTCGGCGGCGAAGAACAGGACCAGGATCTGCGCCGTGAGCAGATAGGCCGCGCCGATGACGAGGAAGGCGGCGACGCCCTTGCGGTCCCGGTAGAGGAAATAGCGGTCGGCGAGCGAGCCCCGCCAGCCGAGTTGCCGCCATCCCTGAAAGGCGATGCCGAGCGTCCAGCGCGCCTTCTGCCGGTAGGCGGTGCGGAACGTGTCGGGGAAGAATTCGCGCACGGCGAGCGGCGCCGTCAGCGTGACCGTCTTCTCGCGGGAGGGATTGATCCAGCCGCGCCGCTTCACCCTGTAGTCGACCGGAAAACGGAGGAACGTCGAGCTCATGCCGCGGGCGCCGAGCCGCAGCGAAACGTCGTAATCCTCGGTCAGCACGGCGACGTTGAACGGCTGGCCGCCGGTTTCCTCGGAGAGCGCCATGAGCGCGCGGCGCGAGAAGCAGGTGCCGACGCCGGCCGAAAGCACGGTTCCGGTCAGCGCCTCGCGCACCAGCATGTCCTTGCCGTGCCATTCGGCGAAATCGTCCATGTAGGTCGCGCCGATCAGCTCCCACCATTCGCGTTCGAGCGACATGACCGGGATCTGGATCAGGTCTTCTGCGGGCAGCACATGGTTGAAGAGCTTCATCTCGAGCGGATGCAGCACGTCCTCGCTGTCGTGCAGGATCGCGCCGGCGAAGACGACGCCATAGGCGCGCTCATGCGCGGCGATCGCCGCGACGATGAAATTGAGGCAGTCCGACTTGCAGGTCGGGCCGGGGTGCGGGACGGTGACGCGCACGACATGGCGGAAGCGCCGCCTGATGCGTTCGACCTCGGCGATGGTGCGCTCGTCGTTGACGTAGACGCCGGCGAACACCGTGTAGCGCGAATAGTCGAGCGTCGCGGCCATGCTTTCGATCATGGGCGCGATGACGTCATATTCGAGCCAGGCCGGCACCATGACGGCGAGCGGCTGCTCGGGCTTGGCGCGAAGCTCGGCGACCTCGGGAACGGTCTCGGGGCGCCCGCTGAGCCGGCGGGCGATCCAGCGCGTCCAGTAGCAGGCGTCGACGAACAGGTCGTCGACGCTCGACACGAAGATGAACAGGGCGCAGACGACGACGCCCGTCTCGAGCCAGCCGTAGTAGCGCGCGACGAGATAGGGCGCGTAAAGCGCCGCGCCGAAGCTGTCGGCCAGCTCCCCGGCCGGCATCGCGGCCTCAGCCTCCGGCGTGGCGGCGCCGCGCCGCGCGGGCCAGCAGGAACAGCAGGCCGAAGAACACGACCACGCCAAGCACGAGCGCCGTCTCCCAGTTGGCGAAGGCCTTCAGCCCCGCCTTGAGCCCGGTTTCGGGCTCCGTCGCCTCCGGCGGCCGCAGCGCGCCGGGATTACGGCTGTCATATTGCGCCGCGACGCCCTCGTCGGTCAGGACGGCGACGTCGCCCTGCGCCAGGATGAAGGGATGGGCGAACTGCGGCGCGGCCGGTCCGACCTGCCGCACGAGCACGCCCGGAACCGCGCCGACCTGGGTCACCTGGGCCACGGCGATTCCCTCGACGCCGGAAATGTCGAGGAAGATCTCGCTGGGCCTGGCCGAAAGCGTCAGCCGGTCGCCCTCGACGACGACATGGGAGGCGTCGGCCGCTCCCGGCAGGGCGACGTCGACCGCGAGGAACGGCCGTGTCGGGGCGGGGGCCTGCGCGCCGCCGCCTTTGCCGTCCTCGGGCGACGCGACGACGATCAGCTTCGCGCTCTGCGGCGCGAGGCCGGCGGCGCCGGCGAGCCGCTCGAGATTGCGCAGCGTCGCCGGCGCGTCGGACAGATAGGCCGCCGGAATGATAAGGTCGGCCGCGCCGGCGAGGCGCGCGCGCAGGCCGAGGAAGCCGTCCTGGGCGAGCGGCGGCCCGAGCGTGACCGAGCTCGACGGCAGCACCGAGACGGGGAACGCCTGCGGCGTCTCGCGGCAGCGGTCGCTGACCGGCTGGCGCTGGAAGCTCACCTTCAGCGTGTTGATGGCCTGCAGCGCGAAGGCCGGCACATTGGCCGTGATCCGCTCCGAGCGGCCGTCCGCGCCGAGGCGGCGGGCGGCGAGGAGGAAGTCGTTGAGGAACACCGAGGCGACGGGCTCTGACGTCGAGGCGCCGGGCGCGGCGGCCACGTCGATGGTCAGTTCGCGCGGCGCGCCGCCGCGGGCGGCGAGCGCGCCGAGGTCGAACTGCGCGGTCCAGTCGGCGCTCGACAACACGTTGAGCGAGGCGGGGACGCCGCCAAGCGCCGCGAGCGAGACCACGCTGCCCTCGCGGCCCGGCAGTTCGGCCGCGCGCACGGCGAGCTTGCGGGCGATCAGGATCTCGCGCCAGAAGGCGTCGAAGAGATCGGCCGCCTTGGCCGCCGCGTCGACGCCGACGGCGCCGATCGGCGCGCCGCCGAAGGTGGCGAGCGAGATCACGTCGCGCGGGCGGCGGTCGGCGAGCGTCGCCGCGCTCCGGCGCCAGGCGCGATAGGCGTCGGCCGCGCCGGCCGCCGCGGCCTCGGCGCCGAGCGCGTCGAAGGCCGCGTCGAGCGCCGCGCCCATGGCGTCGTCGGCGACGGCGACCTGGGCCGGAACGCCGCCGAGCGCGATGAACGCCCCGACCTCCGCCGGGGTGGCGAGGCGGCGGCGCCCTTCGCCCGAAAGCGCGGCGAAGGACGCAAGGCCGGCGAGGCCCTCGGGAATCTTGAGCCCGGCGGGATCGACCTCGTCGCCGACGGCGGGCAGCGCCCGGATCGTCGGCCGCTTGCCGGCGCGCTCCAGCGCCAGCGCAAGGCGCCATGCGGCGTCATAGGCCTCGGCCGAGATCCGGCGTCCCGAAACCAGAAGGACGGGGGCGGTCGGCATGGCCGACCAGGCGGTCGCGAGGGTGTCGATCTTCGAGGCGTCGAAGGCGAAGGAGAAGCGCGTGTCGCCGTCGATCTCGAACACGTTGCCGATCGTGCGCTGGTCGCCGCAGAGGTCGGAGTCGATCGCCGACGACCAGGCCGCGCCGAGACGCACGAAGCCGCTGGAGCGCGGCGCGCCGTCGACGCCGAGCAGCATGTCGACGCCGCCGGCGTCGAGCGTCGGCGAGCGGCCGGCGACGGGATAGCCGTCGATGGACAGCACGAAGGTCGTGCGTCCGCCGTCGGCGCGCAGATAGCGGCCCTTGAAGTCGAGCGTCGGTTCGATCAGCGGCAGCCCCGCCGGCGTCGGCAGATAGATCTCGCGCCGCGAATCGAGCGAGCCGAGCACGATCGGCGCGCCAAGGCCAAGCTCGCGCAAGGTCACCGAACGCTCGACGATCCTCGTCCGGCGAGTCTCGAACGCCTCCGCCGCGGTCTCGGCCGCGGCCGCGCCTGGCCGCGGCGAGGGCGGCGGCGAGGAGGGCGGCGCGCGAGCGAGCCGGCGAAGCCTGCGCGGCGCGGAAAGGGAGCGAGACGCGGTCATCGTCAGACGTTCCGGTGCGTTGCGCCGGCCGCGGCGGGCGGCGCCGGCGAGAAGGGTTCGAACGCCCGCCCCGCGAGCGCGGCGGCGATCCGCTGCGAGGCGGCGCCGTCTCCATAGGGGTTGACGCTGCGGGCGAAGCGCGCATAGGCCGCCGCGTCGTCCCACAATTCGTCGACCGAGGCGACGATCGACTCGGTCCGGGCGCCGACGAGCCGCACGGTTCCGGCGGCGACCGCCTCGGGGCGTTCGGTCACGTCGCGCATGACGAGCACCGGCTTGCCGAGCGAAGGCGCCTCTTCCTGCACGCCGCCCGAATCGGTCAGCACCACATAAGCGCGGCGCATCAGATGCACGAAGGGCTGGTAGGACAGCGGCTCGATCAGATGGACGTTGTTCCGGCCGGACAGCGTCGACAGCACCTTGTCATGCACGTTCGGATTGCGGTGCACCGGATAGACGATCTCGAGGTCGGGCCGCCGGGCGAGCTTGGCCAGCGCCGCGCAGACGTTCTCAAAGCCGGAGCCGAAATTCTCGCGCCGGTGGCCGGTGACGAGCAGCAGCCGCCGGCGCCCGTCGAGGAACGGGAACTGCGCGTCGAGCCGGGCCTTCAGCGCGGGGTCGGCGTCGATCCGCGCCGCCGTCTCCCCAAGCGCGTCGATGACCGTGTTGCCGGTGACGAGGACCTGGCCGTGCAGCCGTTCGGCGGCGAGATTTTGGGCCGAAAGCGCGGTCGGCGCGAAGAGAAGATCGGCGAAGACGTCGACGCAGCGCCGGTTCATCTCTTCGGGCCAGGGCTGGGCGAGGTCGTAGGTGCGCAGGCCCGCCTCGACATGGCCGACGGGGATGCGGCGGTGAAAGGCGGCGAGCCCTGCGGCGAGCGAGGTCGTCGTGTCGCCATGCACCAGAATGCGGTCGGGCGAAAGCCGCGCCAGCGTCTCGTCGACGCCCGAAAGCACGCGCGCGAAAAGCCCGTTGAGCGTCTGGTCGGGGCGCATGACGTCGAGGTCGACGTCGGGCCTGAGGCCGAACAGGTCGAGCGCCTGGCCGAGCATCTCGCGGTGCTGGCCGGTGACGACGACGACGGGGTCGAGCGAGGGCTCGCGCCGCAGCGCCTCGACGACCGGCGCCATCTTGATGGCCTCGGGCCGCGTGCCGAAAACGCAGACGATCTTCAAGCTGGACGTCTCTGCAGAACGGGAGGAGCGGGGCGGGCGGGAGACGGGCGGGGCAGGAACGGGCGGGGGCAGGAACTGACGGGGGTCGTGAAGGCCGGCCCCTGAACGCCCGGGACGGGCCGGCGCCGGAAACGTTCGCGGGCGGCCCGAGCGGACGGCCAAGAGTCGTCAAAAGGCTCGCGGCTTGTCAAGCGCGCGCGCCCGGGCGCGCGGCGGCGGCGTCGTTTTGCCGGCGCCTGTGGCCGGCGCGCATCGGGCCGGGCGGGGCGTCGGCGGTCCTTGCGGACGAAATTCCGATCCCGCCAGCAATCCCTTAGATTTAGAACAGTTTAAATCACATAAGTGATTTGTTGTTTTTGATTTTCTACAGTGTTTAAGTGATCCGGATGCGACGTTCGTGGCGCCTGAACGGCCCGCTTCGCCGAAATGACGCTGCGGGCGCGGCCCGCGGCGGCCGAACACGTGGGATTGCCTGAGATGACGCGTCTTAATCTTGCCGAGGTCTCCGACGGCGTGGTGCGCGTCGTGGCCTTTGAGTGCGGCATGGCCGACCAGCAGCGCCTCACCGACCTCGGCCTTCACCTTGGCGCGCGGGTCGAGATCCTGCATCGCAACGCCGACGCCGGCCTCGTCGCCGCCGTCAACGACGACGCGCGGGTCATGCTCGACGTCGAAACCGCGCGGCTCGTCACGGTGACGCCGCTGCCGCGCGAGACGACCATGCCGCCGCTCGCCCTGTCCGACCTCGCGGTCGGCGAGCGCGCCCGCATCGTCGCGCTGAGCCGCGCCAGGCGCGAATACCGCCAGAAGCTGATCGCCATGGGCCTGACGCCGGGGGTCGAGTTCGAGATCGCCCGCGTCGCTCCGCTCGGCGATCCGGTGGAGATCCGCGTGCGCGGATTCGCCATGAGCCTGAGGCGCGCCGAAGCGGACGCCGTCGCCGTGGAGAAACTGTGATGGGCGAGCAGAAGATCGTCGTCGGCGTCGTCGGCAATCCGAACTGCGGCAAGAGCACGCTGTTCAACGCGCTGACCGGCGCCCGCCAGGAGGTCGGCAACTGGCCGGGCGTGACGGTCGAGAAGAAATTCGGCGTCTACCGCCACGAGGGGCGGCTCTATGAGGTCGTCGACACGCCCGGCGTCTATTCGCTCGGCGCGGCGATCCAGACCTCCGAGGACGAGCGCGTCGCGCGCGACTTCGTGCTCTCGGGCGAGGCCAACCTGATCGTCAACATCATCGACGCCTCCAATCTCGAGCGCAATCTCTACCTCACCACCCAGCTCCTCGAAATGCGCACGCCGATGGTGGCGGCGCTCAACATGATGGACATCGCCGAGCGCCGCGGCTTCGCGGTCGACGTCGACGCGCTGTCGAAGGCGCTCGGCTGCCCCGTGGTCGAACTCGTCGCCGCGCGCGGCAAGGGCGTCGCCGCGCTCAAGTCCTTTGTCGCCGACGTCGCCGAGCGGCCGCGCCCGCCGGCCGTCGAGCCGGACTACGGCCCGGCGATCGAGGTCGAGGCGCAGGCGCTCGCCGCCAAGCTCGCCGCGGCGGGCGTGCCCAAGGCGCGCTGGCGCGCGCTCAAGCTGATCGAGGGCGACCCCTTCGCCGCCGGCGATTCGGACGGCGTCACGGAGGCCGAGGTCGCGGCCGCGCAGGAGCGGGTCAAGGGCGCCGGCGGCGAGGACGCCGACATCGTGGTGGCCGACGCGCGCTTTTCCTTCATCACCGAGATTCTCGGCCGCGCCCTGACGCGCCCGCGCGAAGCCTCGCGCACGACGTCCGACCACATCGACCGGATCGTGCTCAACCGCTATCTCGGCATCCCGATCTTTCTGTTCATGATGTATCTGATGTTCGTGTTCACGATCTCGATCGGCGGCGCGTTCATCGATTTCTTCGGCCAGGCGACGGGCGCGGTGCTCGTCGACGGCGCCGGCGCGGCGCTGACGGCGGCGGGCTCGCCGCCATGGCTGACGACGCTGCTCGCCGACGGCATAGGCGGCGGCGTGCAGACGGTCTCGACCTTCATTCCGGTGATCGCCTTCCTCTACCTGTTCCTGTCGACGCTGGAGGATTCGGGCTACATGGCCCGCGCCGCCTTCGTCATGGACCGGGCGATGCGCGCCGTCGGCCTGCCGGGCAAGTCCTTCGTGCCGCTCATCGTCGGCTTCGGCTGCAACGTGCCGGCGATCATGGCGACGCGCACGCTCGAGAACAAGCGCGACCGGCTCATCACCATCATGATGGCGCCCTTCATGTCCTGCGGCGCGCGCCTGCCGGTCTACGCCCTGTTCGCGACCGTGTTCTTCGCCGGCAGCGGGCAGAGCCTCGTCTTCGGGCTTTACCTGCTCGGCATCCTCGCGGCGGTCGGCACCGGCTTCCTGCTCAAGAGCACCGTGCTCAAGGGCGAGATCTCGCCCTTCATCATGGAGCTGCCGCCCTATCACGTCCCGACCGTCAGCACGGTCCTGCTGCGCGCCTGGGACCGGCTGAAGTCCTTCATCTTCCGCTCGGGCCGGGTGATCGTGCCGATCGTCATGCTGCTCACCTTCCTCAACTCCGTCGGCACGGACGGCTCCTTCGGCAACCAGAACAGCGAGAAATCGGCGCTCTCGGCGGTCGGGCGGACGATCACGCCCGTGTTCGCCCCGATGGGCATGCGCGAGGACAACTGGCCGGCGGCGGTCGGCGTCTTCTCCGGGATCCTCGCCAAGGAGGCGGTGATCGGCACGCTCAACGCGCTCTACGCCCAGCTCGGCGAGGAGGACGCGGCGCGCGCGGGCGCGGCCGCCGGCGCGCCTGCGGCGGCCGCGGCGCCGGCGACCGTCGGCGGCAAGCTCGCCGCCGCCGTCGCGACCATCCCGGCCAATCTCGGCAAGGCGGTCGCCAGGATCGTCAATCCGATGGGCGGGGGCGGCGAGGAGGAGGGCGCAACGCCCGAAAGCGCCTATGGCGCCATGGCCGCGCGCTTCGACGGCCAGGTCGGGGCCTTCGCCTATCTGCTGATGATTTTGCTCTACATGCCCTGCGTCGCCGCCGTCGGCGCCATCTATCAGGAGACCGGCTGGCGCTGGACGCTGTTCGCCGCCGCCTGGACCACCGGGCTCGGCTGGTGCGCGGCGACGCTGTTCTACCAGACCGCGCGCTTCGACCGCGCGCCGGGCTACGCCAGTTTCTGGATCGCGGTCTGCCTCGGGCTGCTTGTCGCGGCGATGGTCGCCCTGCGCCAGGCCGGCAAGGCCGCCGCCGGCGGCCGCACGCCGGTCCGCCTGCCGCCGGCCCTTCCCCCCGCCATCACGGAGGCGCGTTCATGACCACGCTCTCGGCCGTCAAACGCTACATGGAGGACCACCGCCGGGCGAGCGTCGAGGATCTCGCCGTCGGCCTCTCGACCACGCCCGACAACGCCCGCAGCCTGATCGAGATGTGGCGCGCCAAGGAGCGCGCGCGCTACGTCCCGAGCGCCTGCGGCTCCTGCGGCAAGGCGGCCTTCGGCGGCTGCTCCTGCGCCGAGAGCGCCGTGCGGCGCGACGTCTATGAATGGATCTGCGACGACGAGCCGGGCAAGGATGCGTCCTGACCTTTCGCCCTTCATGCGTCTGCGCCGGCATGTGGCGATCGCCCATCACGTGCCGGGCCGCATCCGCCTGAAACTCGCCCTCGGCGCGCTCGCCGAGCTGCCCGCGGTCGACCCCGCCCCCTTCGTCGGCCTGATCGACCGCCTGCGCGGCGTGAACGCGGTCAGGGTCAATGCGGCGGCCCTGTCGGTCGTGGTCGAATACGACCCGGCGGTCGTCGACATGGCCGACTGGCCGCGGCTTCTCTCCGGGGCGCCGGAGGATGCGGAACGAATTCTCGCTTCCTACATAAGCTAGGGCGCTGCGCGCCGAAAAATCCAGGGATCGAAGTCAATGTCGAACGACAAGCCGCAATGGGGCCCTTATCCGTACGGCCCTTACCCCGGCGCGGGCCAGCAATGGCGGCCCGAAGGCCCCGCCGCCGCCGGGCCCTACGGCTGGAGCGCCCAGGCGGCCGGCCCCGAGACGGAGCCGCCGCCGGCGGCCGAGGGCCGGATCGACGCCCTCGACGTGCTCGAAGGCGTGCTCAAGGACGGCTTCAGCGTCACGAACCTGACCCGCATCGCGCGGGCGAGCGGCTCGAATTTCTGGGTCGGCGCCGCGATCGGGGCCGGGCTCGTCGTGCTCGCCAACCGGCCCGACGTGCGCGCCGCCGTCTCGAATTTTTTCAGCCGAGCCGCCGAGCCGCCCAAGGCCGAGCCCAAGGGCTGAGCCACGGGGCGGGGCAAAGGGACGGGGCAAGGGGGCTGAGCTCAAGGCGGCCCGCCGGGCGCGAAGCCTGAGCCGCCACGCAACGTCACATCATCAGGAGCAGGAACATGGCGGACGACCCGATGCGCCAGGGCGCATGGCATCATCATTATTATTATGGCCCAGGCCCTTACGGTCAGGGTCCTTACGGCCAGAACCCGTACGTCCAGGGCGCGGCCGAAGCCCGCGGCGGGCGCGCCGGCGCCGGGCCGGCCTGGCCCGGCTTCGCCAACACGCACCGCCATCCGAACGCGGATTCTCTGGTCAAGGGCCTCGTCGTCGGCGCGGCGGCGGCCTATCTCCTGACCAACGAGAAGGCGCAGCGCGCCATCATGCGCGCCGGCGTGACCGTCTGGACGACGGTCATGGGCGGCGTCGAGGAGCTCAAGGAGCGCCTGCACGACGCCGAGGCGGAAGTCGCGGCCGCCGCGCCGCCGCAGGAGCCCGCGCCGCCAGCGCCGCAGGCGCCGGCCGCGCCGCTGAAGCCGACGATCGTCGAGAGCTGAGCCGCGGGGCCGTCGGGTGAAGCTGCGCGTCGTCCATGAGGTTCCCGGCCGGCTGCGCCTGCGGCTCGCCGGCGGAGACGCTTTGCTGCCGCAGGCCGCGGCCGCCGTGCGCGACGTCGCGGGCGTCAGCGGCGTGCGCGTCAACGCCGGCTGCGGCGCGCTCGTCGTCGTCTATGACGGCGACGCGGCCGCGCGCCGGCGCATTCTTGCGGCGGCGGCCGATCCGCCGCGCGACG